>CAJXLR010000015.1 GCA_913056425.1 uncultured Bacteroidota bacterium | reverse complement strand
AAACTTTAAGAGGCACACCAGTATATCCAGCAGTCGCTTCTTCTGCAGTGTGTTTGCATCCGCGATAGCAAACGATACTTCCTCGGTGTAAAGTTCACCACTGAGGTTCTTAGAATTACTCCCGATGATAAATCCACCTGCTTCCGGTACAATCTTAAACGTTGTATTTGCTGTAGCCATCTTGCTCATCCACTGCATGGTTTCGGAACTACTAATATCTTTACCACAGAAGATTACTTCATCTATTCCGTAAATTGAACAAACCTCATCCAATCGCTTCACAGACCCCAGCACATCCGAGTTTACCGTGTCATCTGCGCTGATGAAGCCTCTAAAATCGATATCGGCACCCGCCTTCTCCAATAAATCACGTACCCGTTCTCGCTCTCCGGGTTTTCCAACAATCGCGGTTTTTACCTGACCCACACGACCCAATCGCAAGTTTTTAAATTGTGTAACGTGTAAAACCAGCCTAAACAAACTCAGCAACAATGCAGTAGATGCTGTGCCGGCCAAAATGATACCTCTACTATATCGTAACGTATCCGGGAGAAAAGCAAATACAGCTGAGATGATTACTGTACCGGCCAATACACCACGGAGGATTTTTTGTATCGAATATGGTTTTTGATATCCACCGCTCCAAAACACCATGAGTATCCAGATGATGGCATAGGCCGGGAAGTGGGTTTGTGCATATACCGGAGCGAAATAGCCCTCAAAGTTCTTAATGTGCTCTTCCCAATAATCTTTGATCAAAACCAGCCCACCGGATATCAGTAAGAAATCTACTACGGCAACCCAAGATCTTAACGCAAAACGTTGAACCAAAGCTAGACTTGCTCGAACGTAAATTGAAGCGTTTATTAAAGCGGTAAACAAACGTGCTGTTTTGCCCGAATAGTGCTTCTTGGCAAAAATTACCATTGCGCGGTAAAAGATGAAAACGTAATTCGCCGACATCCGCTTGGTACTCTCGCCTTTGTAATGGATTATCGAAGTCTCCGGAAAGTACACATTTTGGTAACCAGCTTGCGTGATCCGGTACGACAAATCAATATCCTCACCATACATGAAAAAGGTTTCATCCAGCAGTCCTATTTCATCTAGAACTGATTTCCGCATGAGCATGTATGCCCCGGCAAGAACATCCACTTCGGCGGTTTCGTCTTCACCTATATAGCCCATGTGATATTTGCCAAATCGCTTCGACCGTGGAAAGACTTTGTTTAACCCAACCATCTTGTAAAACGCCACTTCCGGAGTTGGCAAGCCACGTTTCGACTCCGGTAAAAAGTTGCCTTTCCCATCTATCATCTTCACACCCAAACCACCTACTTTATCCTGTATATCCATGTAGGAAATACACTTTGAAAAAGTGTCTTCCTGCACAACGGTATCCGGATTTAGGAGTAAGACATACTTGCCACGGGATTCACGAATAGCTTGGTTGTTGGCTTTGGAAAAACCGACGTTCTCCTTGTTGTCTATACAAATGGTTTGCGGGAACCGAGCCCGAACCATATCCATTGAACCATCAACGGAGTCATTATCCACCACGAATACTTCGCCGTCAATACCCTCCAATGACTTGTACACAGAAACCAAGCACTGCTCAAGAAAGTACTTGACATTGTAGTTAACGATGATTACGGATAATTGCACTCGAGCGATTTGCTACAAACTTAGGTTAAAATAGCGGTTGAGGGAGACACAGCGTTGGCTTCCCCAGACAGGCATTGTGGTTGGTTCTTTAGTCTTTCAAAAACCGGTCAACGGCCCACACAACAACCACTCCACCGATAACCGCCGTGACAACAAAGCCCAGTTTACCGGTGCTCGGTCCAATCTGAAGGATTTTAAAAATCCATGAACCCACAAATCCACCCGCCGCGCCAAGAATGAGATTGCGCAAAAATCCTTTGGGTTCGCGTTTCAAAAGCTTCTGTGTAAGCCACCCAGAGAGTGCTCCTAATAAGATATACCAGATAAAGTGCATCAGTTTCCTGTTTTAGAGATTTTAAATGATATCCCTACAAAACTACCCCATTCCCAGACGTTTCGAGTAGGTAGTGGTTTTGTAATAATGAATCTCATCATGGAGGACGTCGTAAACAATTCAGAGCGATTGAGCTTTTACACTCGCACTCAGAAAAACAAAGACCACAATTCCGGTAAGGTTAACCAACGCTTTCACAATACTTTCTTTCGTTTAAAAACTACAGATCGAAACATCTGAATCTTGGAGTTTCATCCATCCAGCGTTCTGGAAGTAAACGAATATGAGGAAATCCTTACGTGACGCGTTCTATTTTCGAATCCAAAGAGATGGATTCAATTTGGTACTTCCTTCCCAGATTTCGAGATGTAATTCCGGGATTCCGGACTCGTTCAAACCCACAACACCAATGGCGTCGCCCTGTTTCAATTCTTGACCACCCGAAACGTTGGATTGAGCTAGATTTGCGTAAACGCTGTAGTACTTACCGTGTTTCACCAAAACTGTGGTTTGCATTCCGGGAACCTCCATCACTGCACTCACAACGCCCTCAAAAACACAGGATATTTCGCTATTGGCTCTACATACGATGTTTATACCGTTGTTCTGTGTCGTGACATTTTTAAAATCGTGATGTTTATGCCGCCCAAACGACTCTGAAATATAGCCGTTATTCACCGGCCATTGTAATCCACCTCGTACGAAACCACTAACGGCTGCCGTTTCAACTCTTCTTCTCTCAATGCGCTCTTCCGATTTCTTTATCTCCTCACGAATCCGCTTCTCCAGTTCTTGATTCAATTCATCGCGCTTCTTAAGCTCTTCGCGCAACTGAACCTCTTTGTTCTTGAGTTTGATTACTAAGTCATCGTACAACTCTTGATCTTTTTTCAATGCTTCGGTTTCCGATTCACGTTCGGTATGAAGGCTCTCCAAGTTGTCGTACCGCGCATTCAATTCATGAATCTTGGTTGAATTTTCTTCGAGCTTTTCTTCAATCAATGCAAGCTGAAGCTTTCTGAACTCCAAAACGCGCTCCAAGTACTCCATGCGCTTAAGCAGCTGATTAAAGCTGTTTGACATGAAAACGAAGTGAAGCTTGCTCATTCGTTTGCTGTTCTTATAGCCTTTAACCAAAGCTTCAGAAAAGTCCTCCCGAAGTCGTTTTATCTCAGCCGTGATACCACTGATTTCTTCTTTTGCTTCTTCAATCTCAATTTCAAGTTCGTTCATGCGCAAACTCATATCAAGCAGCGCCTCTTCTTGTAATGCGATTTGCGATTTGTACGCCGATATCGTTTTTAACGTAGCTTTTTTTTCAGCGAGCGTTTCAGACAACACTTCACGCGCAAGATCTATTTGACGTTTATTTTCTTGAAGTTGTTTTTGTAGGCGACTCGTGTTCTGAGCCCCAACCATTCCGGCCGTAAAGACGAATATGAATAGTATGCTTCTAATTGCCCTTTTCATACCTGCTAGGTATTACAAAGCCCACGCGTCCGAAGTCTTCTGTGCTTACCGAAGTGTAGTTTAACATCAATGAATTATCAGAACTACCTCGCACAGCCGAGATATCAAGCATGTTAGGTATCTGCCCTACTTGTTTTACCTCTTCCATCTCAGAGTATGTAATATCAATTTTACCCTCTGTATTGTTCGCCGAGAAATTGCTTTTTACTGGTCGATAACATCCATTCAGGTGCATCCGGTTAATCAGACCGTTGGATATGCTTTGTAAGTGGTCGTTCCGAATCTCATCATGCTTTACCACAAAACTGGAAGGCGAAAAAAGTGGATTCCCAATGAGTAAGTCCTGAATCTGACGGAGCGTTAATTGCTGACCCGTATACTTTTCAAACTGCTCTATCGAACCGGTATAATACTTACGTTGAATTCGATCCAGCAGCTTAAAACTATCCGGTGTAATCAAAACCCGTGCGGCTTCAATCATGTATGTAGCAGAAATCCAAACGAACGAATCTCGTTTCATTTTGATCAGCAAGTTGAACGACTGATCCATTGATGCACTTTTGAAACTGCCTTTCGAGCGGATGGTAAGCATGTCAAAATCGCTCAGTTGTTCACCGAGTTTGTCTGCAACATCATCATCGTACTTCATCAATGCAACAGAGCAATCGAGCTGTTGTTTATTGCGCTTACACCCGGAAAAGGTGAGCAGACCTAAAAAGACAAGTACCGTAAATCTAAAGGCCATGTTTCTCGGTTATTTGTTTTGCCTCTTCCGTCTTCCCAAGCTTCAATAAGCAGTCGCGGTAATGACTGGCAACCTCTTTATCTTTTGGTAGTGCGGTATATGCTTTCTTCAAATAAGCTAAGGCATCTTCATAGCGCTTGAGTTTATACAACACCCACCCTTTTGTATCTAAATATGTAGGAATATTAGACTCTTCTTCTAACGCTTTGTTTATCATTTCGAGCGCACGGTCAAGGGCTGTATCTTGCTCCGATAAATAGTAGGCGTAATTGTTTAATGCGCCTGCATCGGACGGTTGAATTTCCAAAACTTCTTCATATGCCTCAAAACATGCTTGATAGTTTTTTAGCATGTACTCTGCATCCCCAAGCGTAGACAATAAATCACTCCGGTCTGTTGGGAGCAAAGCGATTTCCAATCCCTCTTTTGCTCTGTCCTGTGCCTCTTGATATTCCAGCAGGGTATAATGTGCGTATGAGTTGATAATGTACAAGAACGGCTGATTGGGAAAGAATTCTATGGCCGTTTTCGAATCGTATACCAAGAATTCGTAGTGCATCATTTCGTCGTCGATGCTCAGGATCTTTCGCCATGCCGTCATGTCCGACGGATCTAAATCTACCGCCACCTTTAAGGCCTCTCGAGCTTTGGATAGGTTCTGTGAAGCGTGCAGTATGTCTCCGCGTACCAACCAAGCTTTTGCCTCATCAAAGTGGGCGTTGGTGAGCTTTTCGGATAAGGTCAACGCTTGAGCCTTCATATCCTTATCTCTGCGGATGTATGGGATAAAACTGCCAATCACCTTCATTTTCATCTCGATTGGTGTTTGGCGATCTGAAAACGCAGATTCTAAATGACTAAAGCTGCTGTCTACATTCCCTTCTTTCTTGTAGATGTCGGCCAAGCCAAAGTGGGCATATCCATTCTCAGGAGCATTGGTAAGGATTCCGTAGTAAATCGTTTTGGCTTCTTCTACCTGACCGGCACGCAAATGTGTTTCAGCCAATAATCCTTGGAAACGGACTTCATTCGGATGTGCATCCGCAAGTTGCTTCATCCACGCCACAGCGTCTTTGGGCTTCCCAAGTCTTACCGATAATCCTTCAAGCAAACGAGCACTTTCCTCGTCGATTCCGAATTTATCGACATACTTACGCATGATTTTGGCCGATTTCTTAAAGTTTCCATCGTTTATGTACTGCTTACCTGCTTCGCTATAATTCAGTCTTTTGTCTGGCTCAGCAGCAATCATGGTTTCGAACACCTTTGCAGATTTATCGAAACTGGCAATCTTGCTGTAGGCTTGAGCCAACTGACCCGAGTACCAATAATTGAACTTGTTGTTTGTCTCAACCGATCGCTCTGCCCAGTATACCGCATCGGTGAAATTGCTCACCGCCATATTGATGTTTGCCATCTGGTACATGACGGCGTGACTGTTCGGATCAATCTCTAAACACTTGGCAAATTCTTGTGCCGCTTCGGTGTAGTTCCCCAACACCTTTTTCTTCGCTGCACGGAAGTATATCTCGTTGAATTGAGACCGCTTCTTAAAGCTGAGTCCGCTTTGAGATGCTTTTTTAGTCGAGCCACACGCACTTAGTAAGAGCGCCGAAACTACAAGCGCAAAAAGATGTGTGACACGTGTTTGCATTAGTTGTCTTTTACCGTACTGTAATCGCTTATGCTGATTTGGTTTGATCTTCCATCGTAATGTGCGTGGTTGCCTATCATTGAATTCGTAAACTCAGCATGTTCGATTACCGTATTGGTTTGGATAATACTATTCGAAATAACGGAGTTCCGTACAACGGTATTGTCACCAATCGATACATGTGGACCAATCTTCGATGCTTCAATCACCACGTTTTCGCCTATGTAGCACGGTTCAATAATCTCGCTGCCTTCGGTTTTTGCGCTATCGGCAACAAGTTTTTCGTCTGTATTCGTTAGCACGCGTTTGTTTGTGTCAACCGTGGCATTCTTGTTGCCACAATCCATCCATTCGATTACTTCTCCCGGAACAAACTGACACCCCTTTTGCTTCATGTTTTCAAGCGCGTTTGTCAGCTGATATTCTCCTTTTTCACGGATGTCGTTGTCAAGCAAGTACTTTATCTCGTCGCGCAATGCGTCACCATCTTTGAAATAGTAAATTCCGATAATGGCTAAATCCGATACGAATTCTTCAGGCTTCTCAACAAAATCTGTGATTACGTTATCGTCGCTCAGCTTCACCACACCAAATGCACGTGGATCCTCTACTTTCTTAACCCAGATAACACCGTCTTTCTCAGGGTCGATCACAAAATCAGCGCGGAAAAGTGTATCAGCAAATCCAACAATTACGTTGCCTTCCAGCTGGTCTTTGGCACAGTAAACAGCGTGGGCAGTCCCCAGTGCCTCGGTTTGATAGCAGATGTGCCCTTTTGCGCCAAGTGAAGCAGCAATGGCTTTCAAGTTTTCTTCAACCTCTTTTCCAAAGCTTGGACCGATAATAAATGAAATGTTATCGATTGGTTCTCCGCAAACCTTTGCAATGTCTTCTACCAATCGTTGTACAATTGGTTTACCCGCAATAGGTAAAAGTGGTTTTGGAATTGTAAGTGTGTGCGGGCGCATTCGCTTCCCGATTCCTGCCATTGGAATGATAATGTTCATCGTTTTTTAATTAACCTTTTCCTGTGCTTCCGTAACCACCGGATCCTCTGTGAGTATCCGACAGTTGATCTGTTTTAGATAATTCTATTCGTTGATATGGTGCAACAATCATCTGCGCAATTCGGTCGCCATGATTAATGGTTGCCTCTTCATTACTTAAGTTCACTAGAAGAACTTTGATTTCTCCTCTGTAGTCGGCATCAATAGTACCCGGGGAATTAAGTACCGTTAACCCTTGTTTATATGCCAAGCCACTGCGTGGCCGAATTTGCGCCTCGTATCCATCGGGCAACTCCATGTGTAAACCTGTTCCAATGAGCTTTCGCTCCATTGGTTTTATGACTACCGCTTCGCTCAAATTCGCTCGTAAATCAACTCCTGCCGCCTGCATGGTTTCATGTTTTGGCAAGGGTAAATCCGAGTGGCTAACTACCGATATTTTGAGCGTCTCAGTCATTCGCGGCAAACTTACGGTTTTTAGGTGTACGTTCGATGAAGTATGCGATTACGGCAAACGTTATTACCGAGATAACCGACCAAAGCAAATCGAGCCTACCTGAAATTGCGCACAAAACATTGTAAACAACATACAGCGCCAGTGCGAGCAAGATGTAGAAGAAAATGATTTTGAGGTTGTAGGGCACCGGATAATGCTTTCGGCCCATGCTATAGCTTGCAAAACACATCCCGGCATAAACTACCAATGTGGCTATGGCAGAACCCATTATTCCGATCAGTGGTATTAAAACCACATTTAATACAATCGTAGCAATTGCTCCGCCAATGGCGATGTACATACCCAATTTCATTTTATCGTTGAGCTTGTACCAAATGTTGAGATTGTACATGGCACCTAAGAACAGATTTGCCATAAGTAATATTGGAGTAAGGTATGGCGCAGCTTCGTGTGCGAAAAACGCGTCGTTTCGCAGTAAAACCGGGCCAATCTGATCGAGAAATACCAACGTTCCCAACAAGATAAATGAGAGCACCAGAATGAAGTAATGCATCACTTTAGCATAAACTGCTTTCGGGTTTTCTCCCTTGGATTGCTCAAAGAAAAACGGTTCGGCTGCAAACCGGAAACTCTGAACCGCAAGAGTCATGAGCATACTCAACTTATAAAAACCGCTGTAGATACCTATTTCGAAATCAGCGATATCGTCGGGCAACAACTTACGTTGCAAAACTCGGTCGAGCGTTTCATTTATAATACCTGCCAACCCGATAAAAATAAGAGGTCTTCCGTATCGCCACATTTTTTGCCACAACGCTTTGTCAAAACCTTCGGTAATCGATCGCCATTGCGGAAGTAACATAACAAACATCACCCCGCTTGCCAGCAAGTTGGAAACAAAGACATATCCAATTCCAAAGTCTGGATTAAACCAGCCGCTCACATAGCCTTTCTGCTCCATCCAAGGAATGAGCACGAGGAAGGTGAGGTTGGCGCCAACATTCACCAGAATATTGGTTATTCGGATTATTCCAAATCGTACGGGTTGGTGGTTAAAGCGCAACCACGCGAGAGGTAGATTCGAAAGCGTGTCCAACGCTAGAATGAAAACTAAGAAACGTACAAAATGACCTTCCCCATCATGCTCTAAAAAACGAGCAATATCGTGCTGGAAGATCAAGCCCAAGATCATCAAGAAACCCGTAGAAATAAGTAGAGATATCTGGCCCGTTGCGAATACGGATGAAGGCTTCTCACTTCGAGCGAAATTGAAGAATGCTGTTTCCATGCCATACATCAGCACTACAATGGCAAAACCAACAATGGCGTAATACAGATTCAAGCCTCCGTACTGATCTACCGGCAGCGTTGCTGTGTATAAGGGCACCAATAAGAAATTGATAAACCGCCCCAACGTATGGGTGATCCCGTAGATAGCCGTTTCTCCGGCAAACTTTTTTAATAGCTTACTCTGCTGCACGTAAAGGGCAAAACTCCAAAATTACGGGTCGTGCTGTTGTAAGAACGTTTTCTAACCGATTGTTTATGAACGATTCGGATAAAAGATTCAGAATTTAAGACGGATATCAGCTAACACGTGAAATACGATCTTTTCGTATCCTTGCATGATGGCCACGCCAAAGTACATCCAGCACAATCAGATAGACAAGCGAAAATGGGACAGGTGTATCCGTAATTCTCAGAACTCGAGGATTTATGGAATGTCGTATTACCTCGATGTTGTGTGCGAACACCGCTGGGATGCGATCGTCTCAGGAGATTACGATGCCGTAATGCCTTTGCCGCACAATCGCAAACTCTTTGGAATGTATCAGGTGTATCAGCCGTTTTTCTGTCAGCAACTCGGCGTATTTGGTGAAGCAAGTGTTAGCGATATGCTCAATACCATCCCCAATAAGTTTAAACTCATTCGTACCAATCTAAACTCGGGACACCACATTGAAGATGCAACCATGCGTACCAATTTGGTGATTGAATTGAACAAAAGCCACGATGAAGTTATGGCGAACTACAGCACCTCCTTGCGCAAACGATTGCGCAAAGCGAGTGACTTTGTGGTGATTGAGACAGAGGATGTTGGACGAATTGTAAATCAATATAAAACCCGACTCCAAGCCAAAGTTAATTTGCCGGATGGGGCTTATCAAATAGCGGAAGCCGCATTTAGGCAAGCAGTTGAAAACGAACAAGCCGTGTTGTTGGAAGTTGAGTTGGACGGCAATGAAGTTGCTTCTGGAATCTTCCTCAAGGACGACAAACGCATATACAATGTGATGGCCAGCTCGTCGCCGGATAAACAACATGCTGTTGCGATGTCTGTGCTGCTAAATCACATCATTGAGTCGCATCAAAACACTGGTATGATTTTCGATTTTGAAGGATCTGACATTTCCGGTGTGCGAGCATATTTTGAAAGCTTCGGAGCAGAAAATGAGCCCTACCAGACGTTTACTGTAAACCGACTCCCGTTCTGGATTAAATGGCGATACTAGGTTTTAACATCGCTGAGTAAAAGCTGCCAACCCAAATCCATTCGAATAATTAGAGGATATGAATCGCTATCGAGCACCCAAATGCTAAACCGCGGCTTACCCAATGTTTGAAGGTGTAAGGCGTCCATCTTCTTTGTCTTTCCGTTTCTTAAAACCGGGTATTCCAATTTTTCTTCAACCGCAAACTTTCTTCGCTTGTCTGTAAATCCTTGCGGAATAGTAAGCTGAACTACTTGTTCATTTCGCAAGTCTTGCACAGTCTTTTTGCTCAGGAATAAGCAGGTAGCATCTTGGAGCGATACACTTTCCCCATCAAACTTGTGAAAGAGCTTGGTGGCAGAATCAAGTGCGCCGGCTTGCATCTGTATGGAACCTTTTAAACTTTGGTCAACGCTGTACTCCACCGGAGATTTGCCTAAATCTTGAGGGAAGTGAGCAACTAAGGTGTTGGGGATCTGACCAGAGACCAAGTTGTAGGTGGCAGCCCAGCCAGTTTTACCCGGATTGAGTTTGGAAGTAGAACACCCCACCAAAACGGTCGCAACAAAAATGAGAGCCAAACGCATGGCGCAAAGGAAGAAAAAACCCCTTGCGCTGCAAGGGGGCCGAACTGTAAAAAAGTATGTACCCTGGTTACCCTATTTACCAAGGTGCTTACTCAGAAATTTTTCCATGGCTTCGTAAAATTCAAATCGATTTTCTTCATTTCTGAATCCGTGGCCCTCGTTTTCTTTTAGCATGTATTGTACATCCACACCACGTTGTTTCAATGCTTCAACCATCTGGTCGCTCTCAGATTGCTTTACGCGTGGATCTTTTGCTCCCTGCGCCACAAAAAGTGGAGTCTTAATCTGATCTGCGTGTAATGAAGGAGAATAACGATCCAACATGTCTTTATCTTCTTCCGGATGCCCTACCATTTCGTACAACATCTCTTTGTACTGAACCCAATATGGTGGGATAGTTTCCATAAACGTAAAGAGGTTACTTACACCAACATAATCTACCGCACACGCATATAAATCAGGTGTATACGTTACTCCGGCTAGTGTTGCGTAACCGCCATAGCTCGCGCCGTAAATGGCAATTCGATTCTGATCTGCAATGCCTTCAGAAACGAGGTATCGAACTCCATCACTAATGTCGTTTTGCATCGCTTGTCCCCATTGCTTAAATGAAGCTTCCCAGAATTCTCGTCCGTATGATGTACTCCCTCTAAAATTCATTTGAAGTACGGCATATCCTCGATTTGCCAGAAACTGTACCTCCGGATTAAAACCCCAAACATCACGTGCCCAAGGACCACCGTGTGGGTTAACCACAACCGGTAGGTTTTTCGGTTCCACACCTTTGGGCAAGGTGAGGTATCCGTGAATGGTGAGTCCGTCTCTACTCTTGTAGGTTATTGGCTTCATTTCAGCCATGTAGTCCTCGTTTAACCAAGGACTTACATCCGCAATTTTCTTAAGTGATTTATCGGCAACCGTATACGTGTAATACGATCCTCTGGTCTTATCGCTCATCGTACGAACCAGGTATATAGTTTCGTCTTCATCGTGCGACGTTAGGTAAACCTCAACATCGGGTAATTGTGCTTCAACATTTTTGTAGATCTCATCTATCATTGGATCAAAGCTGCTGCGTTGCACCTTTTCACCGGTCCAGAATACCGATGTTAGTTTCTTGCGCTTGCGCGAGAATGCAGCACCGGAAATGTCGTACGTATCATTGGTGTGAAGTACTTCTAACTCGTTGCCCGCAGCCATATCCACCTTTACCAACGCCGCTTTGTCGCGACCGATGTTTGAGACCCCATAGACAACAGAAGAATCGAAGAAGTCAAAAAACTGTGGACTGAACGATTCTTTGAAGTTGGTCTCAATAACTGTTTGCCAAGATGAGTCTTCGTTTTCACGGTACAAGATGCTGGTGTTCACACCGTCCGTTACCGATGCGATACGCAATCGTCCTTCGTGGTCGGTCATCCAAGCAGAGATGTTACCCGGGTTTTCTGCGATGAGTTTGCGTTCACCCGTTTCAATATTGAGTCGGTACGCGTCAAAAATTTGAGGGTTTCGCTCGTTTAGCCCGATGATTACGTGAATTGGGTCTTCCCGAAGTTTATCGATTAACTGGGTTTTAACATTTGGAATCGCGGTGTATGCTTGAACGGTGCCACTGTCGAGCGACTTGCCGTACAAAGCAAAGTTTTCGTCGCCCCCTACATCTTTCATGTAAAGGATGTGGTTATCACCTTTCCAAAGGAAACCGGCGATATCACGGTCTGTCTCACTCGTTAATTGCTTTGACTCACCTGTTGCGAGATTTTCAACAAAAACATTCATACGCATTTTTACGGGCGCCATGTATGCGAGTTTTGACCCATCTGGTGATATGCTATATCCCGATTTTTCAGGATTTTTAAAGAAGTCTTTTAAGTCGATTTTAGGGATTTCCATTTGCTCTTTTGATTTTTTACCACAGCCTATTCCGGTTACGGAAATAGCCGCAAGGATAACCCAAAGGCGAGTAAAATGTTTCATATTCTGTTCTTGGTTCGAGCTTCGAACATACAGACAGCCTGAGATAAAAAATTGGAGCTTCGACTAAAATTGAATTCTAACGGTTTAATCTCAGTCAATAATCGATGACCGTTTATTTGAAGCTGAATAGAGCGAATCACTTTAAAAATTGATACTGATTGCGATGAATCTTGCCATTGTGATAATCATCATTGTCCTTGTTTATTGGGTCGAATTGTTTAATTTTTGTCTCAAATAAAAAAGGACATGAAACTTAAAATAACTGTATTAGCAGTGGCTCTTGTAGCCTTTATCTCGTCTTGTGATGACTTCTCGCTACTTAATTACGATTTGAATTTTGCTTCAGCAGCTGTGAAAATCGGCTCAACTGAGGTAGGAGATACCACATACGTAGAGGAAACTGAATTCCTAGATCCAAAGGGTGAAATGGACAAAGTTGGTGTTGATGCGAGCGCAATTAAAGAAGCGACCATCAAAACCATCAAGCTTGTACTTAAGTCTCCAGAAACCGGCAATTTCGACTGGGCAAAATCTGCTTCAGTTACGGTTATGGATGCGAGTGGAACATCAGAAGAAATCGCAAGCGTTGACAACGTTGCAGACGGGCTAACAGAGATAGAACTTACCGGGTTGGGTGTTGATTTAACTCCTTACTTACAAGGCGGTGAATTCAAATTCAAGGTAACAGCAACAACGGACGCACCAATTGCAGTTGACCACGAAGTTATTGTTGAGACAACCTTTAACGTGTCTCTATAAAAAAGACTCAATTATAAAATGAAAAAGCCGGCACATGTGCCGGCTTTTTTTATGTCTTGTTCTGAATTAATTACGTAAAAACCTCCCGAGTGATTGTCGTAAAACCAGTGTGCATCTCTGCAACTGGATGATCTGTAGTGTGTATAATAGTGCAACCCCGGGAGGTAAATGTCTTTGGTTTGGCTGTACAAATACGTGAACTTATTTGCCACGTATTCATTAGACAGCGCAACCTATAAATTTGTTGCACAATCTTCCAATTTTTCGACGAATATGACATTCGTCAGTAGAAATCAGCGAAAACCGCCGTATTTCGTAGTGTGTCAGTAGAGTTTCTCGAAATACGTCCCCGGTTTAAGAAAGTAAGTCCGTTTGAGATAGACGAGCTGTTGACTAGGCTTAACTCGGTATTGGATAAAAACCCGGAGAAGGTATACGGGCAATTAGTTCACCACCATGCACGACTAAAAATTCCGGACAATCAAGTCCATTTTTGGTCGCCACAACTCTCACTTAGCTTCGAGAAGAATGAAAAGGGCGACACCATTATTCGCGGCTTGTACGGCCCAAGTCCAAATGTGTGGTTACTCTTTATGTTCCTGTACTTCTTTTTGGGTTTTGTGGTGATGGTTTTGCTCATCGTTGGAATTTCACGACTGAATCTTGGTTTAACAGCATATATTCTGTGGGCGGTTCCATTTGTTCTGGGTGGAATTTTCGCGCTGTGGGCCGGCGGAAAGGCCGGACGGAAATTGGGCAACGACCAGATCTGGCAAATTCACAATTTGATTAAACCTACGGTGTTGGAAGATTCCAAAGATTGGGAAGAGGATTGGTAGGTCGCGTTACAATCGACGCTATCGCTCTCGATTCGCAACCAGGCAAAATGTTACTAGCATTCACGTTTTAGATTTAGTCCGTATACTTGAACATGTGGTTTAAGATATATGCAGGCATTTTCCTTCTGTTCTCGTTAATCTTTGTTGGGGGAGGCGAAGGCTTCGATTCGCAGTTCGACTACCAGTTCTTCTGGTTTGTAACGATACTCACCAACCTATCAAACTTTGCAACAATCTTTGGTTTTGCCAATCGAGTACCCAAAGGAATTCGGATGCCGATATTGACCATAGCAGTATTCCTGGTTGTTTTCTATCTCCTGGCATCAGAGCGAGTAGAAAACATGTACGACCTAATCATGATGGCTGCCTTCATCGTGTTCTACCTCATATCGTATTTTCAGCTTTTCCGTTTCTGGCGTATCAAGATTGTGACCATCGATGAGATATTGGATGATGATGAAGTTTCTTAAGTTATCAAATGAAGTTTATCACCGTTCAATCTGATACTGATTTATCTAATCCTTTTACTACGGGGCACATCAAGGTAGCGGAAATTATGGAGTCATTCGCCGAAATTGAAGGGCTTCAGATCGCTGGGCTTCTAACACCCTACGGAATCAATTGTACCCTAACGGGGAACACAGCATTCTTCAAAAATGTTGAGATTCAGGTGCATCGGAAAATGGAGAATGTTACCACCGATGTAATACCACATCGTTCACCGTATTCAAGCATAATTGATTTAAAGGCTGAAATTTTAGTAGGTTCGGATGCAGTTAAGTGTAGAATTGATCGAAGGGGAATCATAAGGAGACTCCGAAATAAGCTCAAGGGTTACGCGCATATCACAAGTAACGACACTTATGTGCTTTATTCGAATGATTCGACTTTAGGAGCTAGAATATCTCTTGAAGACCTATCGTCATTGGGAAAAATTGATTGGCTCGAAGTCAATAATCAAAGGATAGTACTAAGATCATTGTTCATTCCAGATAATGTTCCGGAATTCGTAGAATGGTCAAAGGCTATAGAGGGAATAGTGAAAAGAACTTCTTCCTAAAATATCTAGCTGAAGACGGGATTAACTCGTTCCTCTCGTTGGTCCCCAATGGATGTTTGTGATCAAAAAGCCTTCTGCAGCAGAGCTGCAGGACATTTTTTATTTGCTCGGCTTACGAAAGCAACCTTTCGACGCCTCACAAACAAAAAAAGCCCTCCACTGTGTGGAAGGCTTTTTGCGGTCTGGACGGGACTCGAACCCGCGACCCCCTGCGTGACAGGCAGGTATTCTAACCAACTGAACTACCAGACC
>CAJXLR010000014.1 GCA_913056425.1 uncultured Bacteroidota bacterium | reverse complement strand
CGCTCCACTTCCAAACTGCAATGCCCGTTGTCGGATGAGATTTTTCCGTATAGTTCGTAAATACCTTTTCCTTTAAGCTTATATCGCTGAAA
This sequence comes from uncultured Bacteroidota bacterium, assembly GCA_913056425.1. Taxonomy (GTDB): domain Bacteria; phylum Bacteroidota; class Bacteroidia; order NS11-12g; family UBA9320; genus UBA987. The sequence continues at coordinate 15,547 of CAJXLR010000014.1, read as the reverse complement.
CGCCTCAGGGAAGTGGACAGAATCCCAGAATTTACCCTGATAATCTATAAAGGTTCCAAACATCATCTGTTGAGGAATCTTACCACGCGTGGTGGTTCGTTTTCGATGTACTAAATAACCCAAGATGCGGACCTGCTCGCCAACCATGCCTTCAAAGTCATCGGAAACAATGGAGTTGTCGAGCTTCGATGCATCAATTAAATCAAATGGTGAGCACAACGGGAAGCCCAGTTGTTCAATCTCGTCGTAAGCGTCTTCGTAGGGGATTTCATCCAGCTTAGGAATTTCGATACTCTTCACATTCCCAACTCCGAACAAGCTCTGAGTTTGAATGCGCGATTTCTTTTCCTGACCCAATAGAAAATGAGCCTTCCAGAGCAACGCGGATTTGGATAATCCTGTAAATTTAAATGCGTTAACACGAATCAAAATCACCAACATATCCAAGCTTATGGGCACGCGCTCAACGAAGTTGTCTAAGTTGATAAAGTTTCCTTCTTGTTCTCGTGCCAATAATAAATCTGCAATGGCTTGTTGCTCCATACTCTTTACATGCTGAAAGCCAATGCGAATTTTCTTACCACGTATTGTCGTGATGTATTCAGATTCGTTTACGCAGGGTGCCAGAACCACACCACCGTTGAGTCGAGCTTCTTGTAAATAATGCTCGGTGCTGTAAAATCCACCAAAATTATTCACGGTAGCCACCATGTATTCCAAAGGGAAATAGGCCTTTAAGAACAGACTTTGATAACTTTCTACCGCATAGCTCGCACTGTGCCCTTTGGCAAAAGCGTAGTTCGCAAAACTTTCTATCTGTCGCCAGATTTCCTTCGTCAGATCAAGTGGGTATCCCTTCTTCTCACAGTTTTCAAAAAACTTGTCTTGAACCTCTATGAATTCTACGCGCTCGCGAAACTTCCAACTCATGCCGCGCCGCAACAAATCAGATTCTTCTAAGGTCAATCCGGCAAAGTAGTGCGCTACTTTCAGCACATCTTCTTGATAAACCATAACGCCGTACGTCTCGTTCAAAATTTCCCCCAACACCGGATGAGTTGCCGCACGTGCCGTTGGGTTTCGGTGCCGATTAATGTATTCCTGCATCATCCCGCTGTTCGATACACCCGGACGGATAATCGAGCTGGCAGCAACAAGTCCTCTGTAATCGTCCACCTCAAGCTTTTTCATCAAGCCTCGCATGGCCGGACTTTCAACGTAAAAACAACCAATCGAATCTCCTCGGCGTAATAGGTGTTTTACTTGCTCGTCTTTCTTGAATCGCTCAATATCATCGATGTCAAAGTCTTCCGCATCGGGCTGATTTTCTTTGATAATCTGTATCGAGTCTTTGATTTTACCCAAGCCCCGCTGACCCAGAATATCATACTTGTGGATTCCGACATCTTCCGCGATGTGCATGTCGAAATGTGCGGTAGGGAAGCCTTTTGGCGGGATGATGGTAGCACCGAAATACTGAATCGGTTTTTCGGTAATGATAATTCCACTGGAGTGTATGGAAAGATGGCTAGGTAGCCCGTGAATAAACCGGCTGTAAAGCACGGTAAGGCGTGTTATCTCGTCGAGTTTACTTGGATCATCGGTACGTTGAAGCTTCTTGATTTCATCGGCCGGCAAGCCCAATACTTTTCCAATTTCGCGAATTACCGAGCGCTGCTGAAACGTTACGAAGGTACCCAGCAAGGCAGTGTTCGGATAGGTGTCAAAAATGAATTGTGTTACATCATTCCGATCTTTCCATGAGAAGTCAATATCGAAGTCGGGCGGTGATTTACGATTCGGATTGATAAATCGCTCGAAGTACAAATCCAAGTCTATGGGGTTCACATTGGTTATACGCAGCAAATAGGCTACTAAGCTGTTTGAGCCACTTCCACGACCAACGTAGAAATAACCCTTGCTACGGGCATATTCGATGATGGTGTGATTAATGAGAAAGTAGGGAACAAAGCCACACTGACTGATTACACGTAGCTCCATTTCAAGTCGGTCTGCAACCTCTTTCGTCACTCGGTTGGGGAAGCGATAAGCCAAGCCGTTTTCGGCGAGTGCTCGCAGTCGTTTGTAATCCTCTTCAACACTACCGGTAAACGTCTCCTTGTTTTGGGTTTTTCCTTTGAGCTTAAAGTCGAAATGGACATGACATTGCTCCAAAAGTTTGGTTGCGTTTAGAACGAGGTGGGGATTGGTGGCGTAGAGCGATTGGATCTCTTCAGGTTTATAGAAACGCTGTTCAAGCGTGCCTTGCTCGGTTTTGTTGAGTTGACTGAGCAAGATATTCTTATCGATGGCGCGCAGGAGGCGATGTGTGTTAAAATCACCTTTGTTCCGAAACGTAGCCATCTGGAAAGCTACGTATTTGTGTGTGGGGTGATGCTTAGTCCGACTGTGGTTCCACTGCTCTTTTTCTGTTGGGTTTATGCCGATGAATTCATCGGTTCGTAAAGAGCGGTTAGGCGTTTTGGCAGATGGATAGATGATGAAGACATCGTCGAGCTCCGGGGCTTCAGCAGGAACAGGAGTTTTATCTGCCTCGAGTTTGGATAGAAATAGATTGATGTTTAGGTAGCCTTTGTTCGTTTTGGCGAGCGCGACAAAACACTGATCTGTTCCATTTCTAAAATCAACCCCAAGCACCACATGCCGGTCGCGATTCTGAGCCTCCATGGCATAGTACAAGCATCCGGAAGTACTATTGATGTCGGTTAGTGCTAATAACTCTACATCGTGCTTTTCCGCCTCGTTCAGCACCTCCACCGGCGACATTGTGCCGTATTTGTAACTGTAGTATGAGTGGGAGAGGAACATTAATTAATGCGAGAGTGCGCGAATGCGTGAGTGCATGATTTGATTTTGTCTTATTACATATGGTGTATCACTTGTTGTTGAGTTATTCACGCATTCATGCATTCACGAAATCACGCATTTCTATGTGCTGGTACAACATTTGGTTCTCCGCTAAAAGGGTTGCCGCGGCCAAGGCCGTTTATTTCCATGGCAGTGCTGCGTCGTACGGCATTAGCACCATAGCGATCTTTGATTTTATCCATGGCTTGATACAGTTTAAGTACTCTAGAGTCGTCGTTGAACAAGTCGATTTGATGTCCGCCACCGGCTAAATCACTGAGTCGCACACCAATTAAGCGAACGCGAACACGACGGCTGTAGAGCTGGTCAAAAATTTCTTTTCCCCAGTCGATGAGTGTATGATCGCACGAGGTATATGGAATCTTCTTTTGCTTGCTATAGGTCTGAAAATCGGCGTAACGAATCTTGATGGATATACATGACGTAACCTTCCCGGCGCGACGAAGTTCGTAGGCCAGTTGTTCCACCATGGCCATTACCATGTTTCGCAGTTTAAACACGTCGATGGTGTCTTTGTGGAAGGTGCGTTCGGTACTTATGGATTTTTTTTCGTGATAGGGTACAACCGGACTGTTGTCTATACCGTTGGCCTTATACCAGATGCTGCGTCCGTTTTTCCCAAAAGCTTTCTCCATTAGCTCCATGGGCATGTCTTGAATGGTGCTGATTTTTTGTACGCCCATACGGTTGAGCAGGAAGGCCGTTTTGTTGCCAATCATGGGGATTTTCCCAATGCCCAAAGGAGCCAAGAATGGTTTTTCGGTGCCAAAGTCGATGTTGATTTGATTGTTGGGCTTGGCTTCACCTGTGGCGATTTTAGATACCGTTTTATTTTTTGATAGACCAAACGAAATAGGCAATCCGGTTTCTTTGATTACCCGTTGTCGAAGATGCGAGGCTAGTTTGCAACACCCATAGAATTGGTCCATACCAGTGAGGTCGAGGTAAAATTCGTCAATGCTCGACTTCTCCATCAAGGGAACTTCTTCCTTCAAGAGTTCGGTTACAATTTTGGAATACTTACTATACACACCGGCTTCGCCACGAATAACAATGCCTTGCGGACAAAGCTCTCGAGCCATTTTCATCGACATGCCTGAGTGTACGCCAAATGTGCGTGCTTCGTAGCTGCAAGATGCCACCACGCCACGATCTCCCGTGCCTCCCAAGAGGATGGGTTTGCCGTTGAGTTTGCTGTCCATCAATCGCTCAACCGACACGTAAAACGTGTCTAAATCCATGTGAACTATACTTCTTGCTTTCGCCACTTTTGTCGCCGTTTTTAATTTTGGGGGAAGCAAGATAGAGCTAATTGTGTCAGAAAAAATTGGAAGCCTCAACTTTGTTGGAAAGTTCTGAATAAGCCCAATTTGACTGTGGAAAACGGAGGAACATTCATAACATGAATGCTCAATGTCGAATATCGAATGTCCAACGAACTGATGGATTAATCTATATGGAGATTAAATCTTAATACACATCACTATCTTTACACTTCAAACAAGACACATGAAAAATATAGCTCTTATCCTCTTACTATTTCTAGGTTATGCCGCATCTGCACAGGTTGAGGAAGACTGGCCGGTAGAAATGCCGGAAGAACCTGATACCAACGAAGTGTATGAATTCTACCAACTCGAAAAGCGAGCGGAATTTCCGGGTGGCGACGATGAATTAATGAAGTTCATCGCCAAGAATTTCAGGTACCCAGCTTTAGCTCGAGACAGTGGGGTGCAAGGCACAATGTTTGTTGAGTTTGTAGTCGAAAAAGACGGATCTATAACGAACGTGAAGCTGCTCAAAACTTTGTGTTGCGGACTCAATAAAGAAGCGTTGCGGGTAATAAAATCCATGCCTAAATGGGAGCCGGCCATGCAACGAGATAAACCAGTACGTATGAAGTTTCGAATTCCCATACGAGCGAAACTCTATTGATATTATCAAAAGATTATTCTCTTCAAGTATGATGAGGATATTCAAACGTTATTCGCCTGAAAACCAGCGGTTTTTTCTTATTAGCTCTACCATTCTAAAGTTTAAGAAGTTCTTGCACCGACTTGGTAAGCGGGTTTTGAAGTGGATTTGGGAATTGTTCGTGGATGAACCACTTCCCCTTAGATTTTTGGATGGGAACTAGGTGTGGCAACTGCTCAAAGACCTCAGATCCGGTAGGTTGGTAGGAGGTTCTGGATTCAATCAGTTGGATGAGATTGGCGACCTTATGTGTGAGTTCGTCCTTCTGATCTTGTTCGTATGCTTGCTCTAAGCTTTTCTTTGCCGTGGTGAGCTTACCTTGAGCAATTTCGAGTAAACAAGCGTGTTGAAATACGAGTTTGTCCGAAGACCGTTCCATGGCCTTGTCGATACAAATAGCTGCTTCCGGGAGCTGGTTGTTTTCCGTGTATTGACGCACCAGCTCGAGGTGAAAAAATACCAAGTCATCACGCAGATTGACCCCTCGCTTGAAGTGTTTTACGGCTTCTGGATGACTGCGTACAGACTGATATATTTTTCCAAGAAGGAAATGCAAAAACCATTCGTTTGGATGTTGTTTTTCAAGTGCGGTGATTTGCGGGAGTAACTTCTTTAATCGGTTACGACCAATGCGACCAAAACCAAAAAGTCGTTTTTTACCGTTCTCCCAAACTTCGTGAATCTGGTCACAGATCTGATTTAGTTCGTGCTCAATCTCAGTTGGGAATTCTAATGCTTCGCGCATGGTGCAAAGTTAGTCGACCAATAGGACTGAACGGAAATCGGTTTTACACTCTTTCTCGAACTGCATCTCGAACTCGAACTACCACGTTCGGAGGTTGGTGTTGAATTTACTTTGAAATATAGAGGGTGTGGGCGAGGGAATAGAGATAGCTCCTTCCCCAAGGAAAGTTACCCATATCTAAATTGGCATACCAGTACACTCTCCGGTCGCCTTATGTCATAAACCCAACGAAATCATCCTCATTTTCGAACTGCTTTTCGAACTCGAACTGCCACATTCGGAGGTTGCTGTTGAATTTACTTTGAAATATAGAGGGTGTGGGCGAGGGAATGAGGATAGCCCCTTCCCCAATGAAAGTTAACCATATCTCAATTGGAATACCAGTGTACTCTCCCGTTACCACAAGTCATTCACCCAGCGAAATCATCCTCTTTCTCAAACTGCTTCTCGAACTCGAACTGCACAAAAAAGCCCATCATTAAATGACAGGCTATCTATGTGAGCAATACTGGATTCGAACCAGTGACCCCTACCCTGTCAAGGTAGTGCTCTAAACCAACTGAGCTAATTGCTCTTACCGACAAATTTATACAGGAATGAAGTTTTGGGAAAGGGGAAACCCACAGCAAACCCCACAAAAAAATCCTTCCAACAAACGCTGAAAGGATTCTTTGCTAGTCTTGAGTCTCATATCACACTCACCTTGCGGGTCCACACATAAACCGCTTGGATGCTTGATATTTTTTGAATTGAGCCGATTTTCTTCTGTAATCGGCTCAAAAAAAGTATTTTAAAATGGGCCGATAATGTTGTATTGTCGACTTGCTTTGGCCAATGGCAATTAAAGATGAGCTTAAGATTAAAGTTAAAATAAGAATGTTTTTCATTTGTTAGTTTTGATTAATTATTTGCTATAGATTAAGTCCCACGTAACGTTTTCTGTCATGTGTTTCCTTCTCACAATTCCAATGTCGGGCGCGTAATAATATCTTACCCTACCTCCAGACAAGAAATTCCCTTCGTCATATGTAAATGTTGCATCGTTTGTTACTTCAAACACTATAACTTCTCGATACTCAATTTTCGAAATTGTCAAAGTGTCTAAAGTTTCTATATACAAAGTCTTATAAAGATCCCCAGTGCTCAGCTCTGTCTTTGTAAGCGGATAAATGAACGTGCATGATAGACCTGCATAATCTCCATCTTTCGACTTTTCTAAATAGTACCGGGAAAATATTGTGTCGGTAGCTGACAATATCCCAGATTCAAGTTTGGGTAATGGTAGGTAACGATGTAACTTATAGTGGTAATTATCTCTGTTACTTATTGCTTCCCAAGAACCGTATTCATAATGTAAAGTATTACCCCCACCACTTATTATCGCAGTGTCTCTTTCCACTTTGGTTACACGTATTGTGTCTAAAACCTGATCTGTAGAACGTTCATATACCCACGTAGTTCCTTGGTCAAATAACAGGTAACGGCTATAATCATTCATGTATTCATGTCTAGTCCAATTTATGTCATCATCGGGTTTGCATCCGCTAAAATTTGTTAGCAAAAACAAGGTCAGAAATAACAGCAACCCAGTATAACATCTACGCTTCATGACTACGATTTTTGAGTTTAACATTTCATCAATTTATAGTTCTTGTTAGATTTTTACACCTCTTCTCTGATCATTGACATTCTGCATACATTCCTCATATATTAAAAACGCACCTTTTAAAACACTCGATAACTCGCTGTATGATAGTCTATAATCTCTGTGCCCCCTGGGTGCATAAACCGGTCAAACTGACAACCCTTTTCCCAAGAATGGAATGCATTTTTTGAGCTGCGGGTTAAGCTCAAATTTAGGTATTAATTTCTGCTGATGTTTTGGATGGTTTTCTTCGAAGAGGTGGAAAATCCGGACAAACTGAGCAGGTAAATCCGATTTAAAGTGAGCACCCTCAAAAATAGTTCAAAACGGTAGTTGGAACTTGTTTTTTGCCGTCAAAATGATGTGGAGTTATGTTTCCCGTCATACTTTAGCCACCCATGCACGAGACGTTTCCAAAATTGATATTCCAGTGATTTCACAAATGCTTGGGCACTATGATGTGGCAACCACTGCCATTTATCTGGCTTCAATTGATGACAGTGTGATGGATGAAGAGGTCGAGATGATGTTTGAAATAGACTCATAAACCGAGGATCACAGGTTCAAGACCTGTTCCTGGAACTAGTAAAGACAGGTACTCGCAAAAACACGGGGCTTTTTATTAGCCGCGGGTACACATAGGTACAACATTTTATGAGGGCTTATTAGTCTTAACAAATAGTTAACAGATTCGCAGCCATATAGTTACGTTTTTGATCATTTGTAATTTGTGCGTGCAGTGCAATTCTCCAAAAAGCTCACCACCTGAACAAATCACTAAAATACCAAGACACTCGAAGCATACCTGTCAAAGCTATTTGCTTATTGGGGTTAAAAAGTGACCCGGAATCAATCCCCATACCATAAAACACACCGATAGCGTCTTTTTCATTGTACTTGACGTGAAAACCAACACCCTGTGTGAGCAATAGTGTTTTTGTAAAGGTTCTTTGCCCTTGATTAGCTTCATAATATTGGCCACCGATCTCTGCGAAGAAAGAGACATACTTCGATTTTTCAGTATTAAAATTAAGCCGATACAATAAGGCTCCACCGGGTCTTATATTTTCCTTGTCAGTAATGAATAACGGGGCAAAACCAAGAGATCGATTCCCTTCTTTGCGATAAAAACTAAGTACAGGAGACACACCAATCTCACCATTGGAATAAACTAACATATCCAACTCAAGGCCAATGTGTGATCTATCACTGTTATTTCCAAAGGCAGAACAGGTCTTGGAAAACCCCAAAAGCAATACAATAGTTACCAGAATGATAAACCGAACAATATGCATTTACGTTCCTTATGGCCAATAAGTTGCTGCTGCTGAAGCCGCTCCACCCAATAGCGCACTAATGAGCAGGGTCATCAGAATTTTGTGCGTATTCTCCTGAGTCCAGCGATCGCCGCTCAAAGCTACGGCAAGCCAACCAAACGCAACATAAGCAGCACCTATCCCGAAAACGGTATAATCAGCCTTTGATGTATCCTGAACCTGAATAGACCCACCATGACTGGGATACCACGGATTCATTGGGTCGGTATTCGCAGCGGTCCAATACTCTAATGAATGAATCGCCACAGACAAAGTTGCCAAAATTGGTGCTTTTTCAATCTCGGTTAAAGATGAACCTAAGACGTCTGATTCTATTGTTTGCCAATAGGCTACAGTTGGCGGATTCGTTGTGGGCTGCAAAATTTTCATCAAATACCGCAATTGGTTTCCATTGTAATAGGAATTGTTCAACATAAGGTCATTGAGATTATAACCAACGGGTGTGGCATCAAACTGGGAGTAATTGTACGCTGTGCCAACCATCATTTTGATTTCACGTTTGAATATTGGTGTAGAATCGTCAAATTCGGTAGACGCAAAATCTGCAACATACTCAGCTAGTTGATCGAATGTAGGACTTGAATTTTGAGCAATTAGGTAATCAAGCAGTTCATTATGTAAGATACCGCATTGATCATAAGGATTAACTAAAGACATGGATGTTGTATTTAATTCTTCGAAAGGTACAATATGTTTATCATATTTTAATTGACAAATTGGAGATATGTAACACTCCCCTAAATTAGGGCCAAGGGGTTAGTTAAAAAATAATTACATTTAACAACCCAACAATGACAAGGAAAACAAGACGAAAATTTACACCTGAATTCAAAGCACGAGTTGCGTTGGAGGCAATCAAAGAGAAGCACACGTTAGGGGAACTTTCAAAGAAATTTGAAGTTAGTGGTGTAATGATCTCCCGTTGGAAGAAGGAATTTCTCTCCAACTCTGCGGCAGCCTTTAGCTCTCCAAAAAATGCAGATGAGATTAGTGATGTAGAACTTGAGAACCTCTATTCCCAGATCGGCAAACTCAAGGTTGAGAACGACTTTTTAAAAAAAAGTGCAAAGAAACTGGTCAATTTGTCCGGTCTATCCAGTAAAAGGGTCATATTCCGAATTTTCGGAAATATTTCGGAATAAAAAAGCAGGAGTTGTAAACTCCTGCTTATCAAGGACTTATGTGCCCATTGGGTGGGCCCACCTGGGCTCGAACCAGGGACCACCTGATTATGAGTCAGGTGCTCTAACCAACTGAGCTATAGGCCCGTAGATTACTCTCGGTGCAACTTCCTTCCGTTCAGGCCTTAGCGAAGTTGCTTGTTCGCCTGTTGGCGAAAGCTATAGGCCCTCGTCCGCCAGCTGGCGGACAATTTCTCTTACAAAGATAGTTACTTAAAACTACCCGTAAAATCTTAGTGACGCTCGAACTGGCTGAAGAAGAAGTTTCCTTCAATCGCAGCGTTCTCGTCGCTATCACTTCCGTGAACCGCGTTTGCGTCGATCGACTTAGCGTATTTCGCACGGATTGTTCCTTCTGCAGCTTCTTGTGGGTTAGTTGCCCCAATCAAAGTTCTGAAGTCTTCAACTGCGTTGTCTTTTTCTAAAATCGCCGCAACGATTGGTCCGCTAGTCATAAACTCAACTAGGTCACCGTAGAAAGGACGCTCTTTGTGTACCGCGTAAAATGCACCCGCAGTTTCTGCATTCAAGTGGGTGTATTTCATCGCCACAATCTTGAATCCTCCTGCAATGATGTCGCTCAAAATGTTACCGATGTGACCGTTTGCAACGGCATCGGGTTTAATCATCGTAAATGTTCTGTTTCCTGCCATGATATTGTGATTCCGAAAATCGGGTGCAAAAATAGGCTTACTTCGATAGAAAATTACGAGTTTTGTCAAACATTTCGCGAGATAAATGGGGGGATTAACTACGGAGAAAATTAAACCATGGCTTCTGTCTGATGAGGTCCAGAATATTGTTATTACAACACACCATAAACCGGATGCTGATGCCTTAGGCTCCTCACTCGGTTTGTATCACTACCTAACCAAACTGGGTAAGTCGGTAACGATCATTTCTCCAACAGATTATCCTATGAATCTTTGTTGGATGCCGGGCGAAGATCAGGTAATCAATTTCGAAGAACATGCTGATCGTGCTACGGTTATAACCAATGATGCAGATGCTATTTTTTGTCTGGATTTCAATGACCTAAAACGCATAAACGAATTTGGACCAATAGTAGGCGATGCAAAAGCTCCCAAGGTGATGATTGATCACCACCGCGAGCCCAAGGATTTTGCCACGTATCAGTTCGCTACCATTGAAACGAGTAGTACCTGTGAGCTCATTTATGATTTTATCACCGAAAACGGTCATGCCGATTTAATTGATAAAAACATCGCTTCGTGCATTTATGCAGGTATTGTTGCCGATACGGGTTCTTTCCGATTTAACTCAACTTCGAGTCATACACATCGAGTAGCTGCAAGTTTAATCGAAGCGGGCGCCGATTCTGCCAAGATTCACGCACTATTACTCGATAATTTCTCGTTGTCACGGTATCGCCTAATGGGATATGTATTGTACGAGAAATTGCAAGTTTTCCCGGAGTACAACACCGCACTGGTATCACTGGATCGTGATGAGTTGAAGAAGTTTGACGTAAAAACCGGAGACACTGAAGGCTTTGTGAACTTTGGTTTGGGCATAAAGGGAATTCATTTCTCTGCACTAATCATCGATAGAACGGTGCGCGTCAAGATGTCTTTCCGTTCACAAGGGAGTTTCCCGTGCAACGAATTTGCCGCTAAGCATTTTAACGGAGGTGGGCATCTTAATGCAGCAGGCGGGGCATCCGATGATTCGCTTGAGTCAACGGTTGAAAAATTCAAGGCGTTACTGCCGGAATACAAGCAAGCTTTAGACGCATGATATCAATTATGAAGAAGCAGATTTGGATTTATTTGTCGGTCGTATTTGTCGCTTTGAGCGGTTGCGGACCGAAACAGTTTTATGAAACCACACAAACCGGATTGCAGTACTACTTCTTTGACAAGAACAAGGATGGCAAAATGGGTAATGTGGGGGATATCTACAGTGTAAACATTACCGTTTGTACCGATAAGTTAGATACAGTAGTTTATTCTCAGTTTGTGATGTTCCAACGCAATGAGCCGGTTTATCCGGGAGACTTTCACGAAGGCTTAGGCATGCTGCATGAGAAGGATAGCGTTTCGTTTAAACTGCATGTAGATTCCTTTTTTAGAATGCATAATCTCGGTATTCCGAAAGACGTGGAGTCGGACTCTCTATTTAGACTTCACATTGGCGTTGTATCTATCATGACACCTAAGGAACACTTTGTATTTAAGTGTGAAGAGGAACTTGGAAACATGAAAGAGTTCGTTACCCGAAAGGGTTGGGAGGTAACCGCGGATAGTACTGGAATTATGTATGAAGTAGTAACATCAAACCCCGAGGGAGACCAGTTGCAGATGGGCGATAGCGTAGAACTGAAGTATACGTACAGCACACTGGACGACCGGATTATAGAAAGAACTCGAGAAAACGATCGATGGAAGTTCGAAGTGGGTAGTTTTCAAACGCGTGTATCGGGATTAACCCGTATATTGACCTTAATGCGTGACGGAGAAAAAGTTCGAAGTGTTATTCCATTTGCTGAAGCCTTTGGTCCGGAAGGAATGGGCCCGCTGATTCCTCCATACACCACCATCGTACTTGAACTTGAAGCTTACAAGCTGAAACAATGAAGATATTAATTACCGGAGGAGCAGGATTTATTGGTTCGCACGTGGTGCGACGATTCGTAAACCTCTACCCAAATTATGAGATTGTAAACCTTGATAAACTCACGTATGCAGGTAATCTTGAGAATCTCAAAGACATTGAGCACATGGACAATTATCGCTTCGTAAAAGGCGACATCGTGGACTCAAACTTCATCGATGATTTGTTTGAGCAAGAAAAATTCGACAGCGTGATACACCTTGCGGCGGAATCACATGTGGATCGAAGTATTACTATGCCTACGGAATTCGTTCTAACAAATGTTCTGGGTACGGTAAACCTGCTCAATGCGTATAAAGCGCACCGCAACAACGAGGATGGTATTTTTTACCATGTATCAACAGATGAGGTTTACGGTGAACTTACGGATGAAGGGAAGTTTTTAGAAACAACGCCGTATGACCCCAACTCTCCATACTCGGCATCGAAGGCGAGTTCAGATCATTTCGTACGCGCCTACCATGTAACGTATGGGCTGCCGGTTAAAATTTCAAATTGCTCGAACAATTACGGATCGCATCATTTTCCGGAAAAATTAATTCCTTTATTTATCAATAACATCCGCCATAAAAAACCACTTCCGGTTTACGGTAAAGGTGAGAATGTGCGCGATTGGTTGTTTGTAGAGGACCATGCGTCTGCTATTGACGTGATTTTCCATAAAGGAGCGGTTGGAGACACCTACAACATCGGTGGGAATAACGAATGGCGTAACATCGATTTGGTGAAATTGCTATGTAAGCAAATGGATGAGAAACTTGGAAGAACGGAAGGGGAGAGCGAACAGCTGATTACCTATGTTACCGATCGAGCAGGCCACGATTATCGATACGCAATCGATTCATCTAAATTGATGAACGAACTAGGGTGGAGACCTTCACTGCAGTTTGAAGAAGGCTTGTCCAAAACCATTGATTGGTACCTTGAGAATGAAGAATGGCTTGATCACGTAACTTCGGGTCAATACAGAGCATATTACGAACAGCAATACGCAAACAGATAACATGAAAGGAATAATCCTTGCCGGCGGATCAGGCACACGACTACACCCATTAACATTGGCCATGAGTAAGCAGATGATGCCTGTTTACGACAAACCAATGATCTACTATCCATTATCAACTTTGATGATGGCCGGAATTCGTGAGATTCTAATCATTTCAACTCCGCACGACTTGCCAAACTTCCAAAAACTGTTGGGAGATGGTAGTCAGCTCGGATGCAAATTCGAATACAAGGTCCAAGAAGTGCCAAACGGTCTTGCACAAGCGTTTGTCATAGGCGAGGAGTTTATTGGTGATGATAAGGTTGCGTTGATACTTGGTGATAATATCTTTTTTGGAACAAACCTTCGGGAGATGCTAAAGGAAAATGCAAATCCGGAAGGCGGTGTGATATATGCTTATCACGTAAGTGATCCTGAACGTTATGGTGTGGTTGATTTTGATGACGATATGAATGCCCTATCGATCGAGGAAAAGCCTACGAATCCGAAGTCAAATTTTGCGGTTCCTGGACTTTATTTCTATGACAATCAAGTGGTTGAAATTGCGAAGAACTTGAAACCATCGGCACGCGGGGAATACGAGATCACAGACGTGAACAAAGAATATCTAAGACGTAAAGAGTTGAAGGTTGGAGTAATGAATCGCGGCACGGCTTGGCTGGATACCGGGACTTTCCAATCGCTCATGCAAGCAGGTCAGTTCGTTCAAGTAATCGAAGAACGTCAAGGTCTTAAGGTTGGATGTATTGAAGAAGAAGCGTACAAAAACGATTTTATCGACAAGCAGCAATTAACTAAATTAGCCGAGAAGCTTACAAAAAGTGGGTACGGAGACTACCTGCTCAACCTAATTAAGTAGTTGAAACTGAAAGGATTTCTTGCCACACACAGACGAATTCACAGTCTGCTCACCGGGAGTGAACGCAATTCATTCTACCAACTACTTCTTGTAAACGCACTAATTATGGTGCTCGAGGTGATAGGCTTATTTATCATCTACCTCACAATTGTCTCGCTTTTCTACGTACCGGGTTTTTTCAAAAAACTTGGTCTAAACGATATCGAACCTACAACATTGTTTGCCGGTTTAGCATTGGCGTTTATTGCTAAAACAATTGCAGTAATGCTACTTCAATACATCCAGCATAAAGTATTGTACCAACTTACGTTTAGTATTGCAGATCGCGGATTTGTGGCACACCTAGAGGCATCGTTGTCTGAACATGTTGACCAAGATTCGTCTGATGCGCTTAACCAAATCTCCATGCTTGGAAACATGCTGCCTACAGTGGTGATTTTTCCGGCGCTCACCTTCTTGAGCGAACTTATGTTCGTTTGCTTCGCGTTAATAGCCTTGCTGTTGGTGAAGACGAAAGTTGTATTGCTTATAACTGCTATTCTCATTCCTGTTGCAGGCCTAATCCTATATGCAGGGAAGCGAATACTCAAGCGACATGGAGATGTTGTCACCGAAAGACAAGGAGCGCAATACAAGGTTCTACAAGAGGTGTCTACCGGTTATGTCAACGTCGTATTAAATGACCTTCAAACACATTTTCGAAAACGATTTAACGCTGTAAATAAAGAGATACTTCAAAGTAGAGTTGTTACAACATTCCTTGGGAATCTAGCACCTATCCGGATGGTTGAGATGGTAGCGGTAGTGGCTATTTGTATTATGGCGTATTATTACAACGGAAAGGATAGCACAACAACGATACCTTCTACGTTGGCCTTGTTTGCAGCATTTGCTTTCCGACTTTTACCTTCCCTAAATAGAATAGCTACAAGTTATAACACATTTACTTCGTATAGTTCCATTATCGATTTCATCCCTGCGCCGCATTTGGTAGATATAAAGGTCAATAAAAATGAAGAAATCAGTCAATTCGAGTCGCTTGAAGTAGATGGAGCGTCGTTTGCGTTTGAAGGTCGAGATAAAATCCTTAGAAATGTATCGCTGACCGTACGCAAGGGAGATTATGTTGGGTTAATCGGAAAGTCGGGCTCGGGAAAATCTACACTGCTGAATTTACTCATGGGTTTCTACAAACCGAGTGAGGGCCGGGTTTTGGTTAATGGATTACCTGTAGAGCAAGTGAAATCGACTTGGCACAGACGGATTGGATACGTAAA
>CAJXLR010000013.1 GCA_913056425.1 uncultured Bacteroidota bacterium | reverse complement strand
AGGCATCTTGATGAATGAATATCTCTCCCTTACCGGTTACTGTATTGGTTTCGCTAAGTGTTTTTGACTGTTGATCGAAAGCAACTAATGTCCAATCTGACTCCATTTCTTCTCCATTCTTTGAAAAAATGTCCTCGGGATACCTTAAAAGGGATACGTTACTCGTAGTTGTTTTCTTCGGTGATTCAGTCGGTAATGTTGCTCCACGGTATGCAAGCAGCAAATCGTCCTCCGAAACAATTGCCTCTTCCATCTCTAATTCATTCACCAATGATGTGAAGTCATTACTCGGAAGAACGGCACCATTGATAAAAAGGTTATCCGCCGCCAAGGATAACGGAAACTTCTTCGACAAATACGGACGAGTCAATGTACTGACTTGGGCGTCCATTCGCTTCTCCCATTTTTCTTTAATGGTGAGTATACCAACGCGCAAGTCAGACACCGGACGAGTGAACGTGAACGGCAGTAAGTTTGCTCTATTCTGATCGTCGAAGAGAACTATATTCATGGTTCAAATATCTCTATAAACAAACAAAGCCCCCGTAATGAGAGCTTTGTTTTGGTGCTGGATTAGCACTATTTCTTTTTTCCGTATCGTTTGTTGAATTTGTCAATTCTACCTGCAGAATCCACAAAGTTCATCTTACCTGTGTAGAACGGGTGTGATGTATTTGAAATCTCCAGTTTGTATAACGGATATTCATTACCATCTTCCCATTTGATGGTCTCTCTTGTTTCAACGGTCGATTTTGTAATGAAGGTGTGGTCGTTAGACATGTCCTTAAACACTACAAGTCGGTAATTTTCTGGATGTATTCCCTCTTTCATCTCTTTGTCTATTTTTGGAGGACTGCAAAGGTAGCAATTATTTCAAAAGGAGCACTCATTTTGAACAAAAAACGTCAATTCATACGTGAGGTAACTAGCTCGCTGATTTTAAATCAGTTATGGATATTTTTCCTCCTTTTTGTTGTCTTGAGGGGCATCTTTTTTGTCGTAAACTTTCAGCAATTTGAAAGTACAGAAATAAGAGATCTATTCTTAAGTGCACTTTACGGACTTCGATTAGACATAATTCCGTCAGCTTATTTGGCCATCATTACAACAGCAGTTGCACTCGTATCTAACTTTGCTCAACGTTTAATTACAACAATCCTAGGTGTTTTTATATCCTTACTTCACGTAATTGATGTTTACTACTTTGAGTTTCTAAAAGAAAGGTTAAGTATTGGTTTTATTCACCTATTAGACTCCAGTAATAACATATCTCTTTCTACCTACCTTTATGACTACTGGTTTGGATTCGCTCTTCTCTTGGTAATCGGCATAGTTTTGGTTTGGGTTGTTGGCAAAACGAAAAACTCCAATAACAGGTGGCAAAGTTTTCTGATAATCTCCCTAGTGCTCATCATCGCGGCGAGGGGATTTGGTTACAAACCGGCAAAGAGTTCATCCGTGGCAGATTACGTAAATCCTAAACTATATCAGCTCACTTACAACACCAGTCTATTCTTTGCTGAGAGTGTCATAAATCCTATCGAACAACCTGACTTTATAGACCCGACCATATCAATCAAACCAACAAAACAATCATCAGAAGGTGCCCCGACGTCATATAATTATGTGGTTATTATCTTAGAAAGCTTTGGCAAGGAGTATACTGGATTGAACCGTGGATATGCCGAGAGTTACACACCTTTCTTAAACTCACTCATGTCCGAGTCGGTTGTTTGTCACAATGCCTATGCAAACGGACTAAAATCGGTTGACGCGATCCCTGCAATTTATGGTGGTATCGCGAGGCTTTCGGACAAAGCATTTATCCACTCACCAAAATCTCAGAAAAAAAGAATTGCCCTCACCAACATACTGAAACCGTACAACTACACAACACACTTTTTTCATGGGGCCAATAATGAGTCGATGGGCTTTCGCTCGTACTTGATGAGCCAGGGTTTAAATCATTACTATGGGCTGAATGAATATCCTCAAACTGAGCATAATGATGGACATTGGGGCATCTACGACGAAGAGTACTTTCAATACTTTGCCTCGTGTCTAGATACGGTTTCGAAACCATTTTTATCAGCTGTTTTCTCGCTAAGCAGTCATCACCCCTACCCAATTCCAGAAAGACATAAATCCAAGTTTACAAGCGGAAAAATCCCACTTCACAAGAGCATCCAATACACGGATTATGCATTAGAACAGTTTTTTAAAACTGTAAGATCGAAGCCTTGGTTTGACAACACCATTTTCTTCATAACCGCAGATCACAGCGCGAAAAACATGTTACATGCCTATCGAACACCAGCCGGGAAATATGAAGTTCCTCTGTTAATTTATGCCCCTAAAATTCTACCTCCATCGAATATTCGAAAGACTGTTTCCCACATAGACATACTTCCTACAATTGCCGACTTATCTAACATTCCTCTAGAACTAAAGTGTACAGGGAAATCCGTTTTCAGTAACGATGAAGGTGTAGTATGTCACTACGACAATCAGGTGTATCACATCACCAAAGGTTTGATGAATTATGGACGAACAAAAACTAAACCTGCATTTCTATTCGACCGAAAAAAGGACATCAACTGTCTAAACAACCTGCTTGATGTCTCGAAAAATGAAACACATTACGACTCGCTTCTTGTCCATGAAGTTTCAAAACACTTCAACTATTTGAATAGCGAGCAACCGTAAATTTCAAACCCTATTTTTGCGTCATGCAAAAAGCTGCAATTCCAAAAGGTACGAGAGACTTTGGTCCGGTGGTAATGGCTCAGCGAAACCACATTACTTCCGTCATAAAAGAGGTATATGAATCCTTTGGGTTTGTGCCTATTGAAACACCTTCCATGGAAAACCTTTCAACGTTAACCGGAAAGTATGGAGAAGAAGGGGACAAACTACTATTTAAGATTCTAGACAGTGGAGATTTCCTATCAAAGATATCTAGTGAAGAGCTCTCCAATTCAAGTGCGCAAAATCTAACCCGAAAGATTTCGTCAAAAGGTTTACGCTACGACTTGACGGTGCCTTTTGCCCGTTTTGTGGTTCAGCATCAAAACGACATCACTTTTCCATTTAAACGTTACCAAATGCAGCCTGTTTGGCGGGCGGATCGACCACAAAAAGGCCGATACAGAGAATTTTGGCAGTGTGACGCCGATGTAATCGGTACTGATTCATTGCTTTGCGAAGCCGACTTCTTATCCATATATCACAAAGTATTTACTGGTTTGGGCCTTCCGACTTATGTGGTAAAGATGAACCATCGGAAGATTTTAGAGAGCATTGCTGAGACCGTCTCGTTTGGAGGAAGTTTCACGACGTTAACTACGATAATCGACAAACTGGATAAAATTGGTTGGGAAAAGGTCGAGGAAGAACTTTTAGCGAATGGACTAGAATCTTCCAAAGCACCCACCTTAAAACAGCTGCTCCAAGAAAAAGAGTTTTCAGCAGATAGCATAGAATGGCTCAACGACAACTTGGTTGATGGCGAAAATAAACAACAGGGAATCAGTGAGTTACAACACTTGTTAAGTTACCATAATGCGGTGAATGGTGAACAAATGAACATTACGTTGGATTTCAGCCTTGCAAGAGGATTGGAGTACTACACGGGCTGCATCTTCGAGGCTGTTATCCCGGATTCCGGAATTGGTAGTGTCTCAGGTGGTGGCCGGTACGACAATCTAACGGATGTATTTGGTCTTTCCGGTGTTTCTGGAGTTGGTATCTCGTTTGGTCTAGATCGTATACATGACGTGATGACTAAGCTGAACTTGTTCAAGGATCACAAAGACTTAGGGAGTGCCATTCTGTTTTGCCATTTCGACGAGTTAGGTAAGAATCATTGTCTAAGACTTGCGAACCAGCTTCGGAGTCAAGGTCTCAAATGTTCCGTATATCCGGATAAAAAGAAAATTGGAAAGCAATTTGACTATGCTAATAAAACAGGATATCGCTGGGTTATTGTAATAGGTGACAATGAGATTTCGGAAGAGGTAGTTCAACTCAAAAACCTAGCTTCAGGAAACCAAATCAAACTTACTTTAAACGAAGTAGCAAACCACATACATGAAGCTTCGTAGACTAAAAGACATCATCATCTACGAAGACGACAACCTCGTAGCCGTGAACAAACCGGCCGGAGTGTACAGTCTTCAAAGTAGGTTTGGAACAAATAGATGTATCCAAGACTTAGCGGAAGCGCATGATCCAAACCTTCAGCTTTGTCACCGACTAGACAAAGACACGTCCGGTGTCTTGCTACTCGCAAAGAATCCAGATACGTATCGTTCCGTAGCAATGATGTTTGAGAAGCGTGAAATCAAGAAAACGTATTGGGCTATTGCGCACGGACGGCACTATTTCGAAAATCGGGTAATTGATATTCCGTTGTCTACTACGTCGAGAGGTCGAGCCAAAATTGATAGACATGGCGGAAAACCTGCGGAAACTTTGGTTACAGCTATAGAGAATTTCAAGAAATACACGCTGATTGAATGTCATCCATCCAGCGGTAGACTCCATCAAATTAGGATTCACTTATCGTCGCAAAATGCGCCTATTGTTGCGGACACAATGTACGGTGGAGAGCTACCGTACTTGCGAGACAGTAAGGCAAACTTCTCTGTGGGTCGAGATAAAGAAGAGCGCCCAATGATAAGTCGTACTTGCCTACATGCTTACCGAGTAAGTTTTGAGCTTAACGGCAGTACCATTGATATTGAAGCTGATTTACCCAAGGACTTTAGTGTCTGTCTGAAGTTACTCCGAAAATATGATTCGATTTAAAGCGTTACTCTTTCTCTCTGGCCTTCTGTTCAGCAGTTTTGTTTATGGCCAGACCACCAAAGACGCGAACAATTTTGCTCAATCCATGATTGAGGGCAAATACGGCAAGGCGTATAAACAATTCGACAAATCTGCAAGAAACAAGATAAAACGTCCAATGCTTGGTCTAATCTGGAAAGGAGTTACCAAGCAATATGGCGACGTGCAATCAATAGGTGATTTCAAAAAGTCTCAATCCGGAAAGTCAACCGTATTCTCTGCTCCACTTCGTTTTGAGAACATCGGTTTAAACTTGGTTTTGTCTTATGGTAAGAGTGGTAAACTTTCTGGTTTCACATTCACCGCGTTGGATTACCAGGTGCCAGAATACGCAAAGAACATTGCATTCGGAACAGAAAAAATTATGGTTACCACCGATACATTTGAATTGCCTGCCGAGGTTGTATTACCAAATAATTGCATCAAATGTCCCATAGTGATTCTTGTTCATGGATCTGGGGCAAGCGATAAAGACGAAGGTAGCCGGCTTTCTCCCAACAAAGTATTCCGAGATTTAGCCTTCGGCTTTGCCGTAAATGGAATAGCAAGTCTTCGATATGATAAACGAACCTATGTCTACAGATCACCCGAGTCGTACATAGACTCGATGACCATATATGACGAAACGATTTACGACGCATTGTCGGCAATAAGACTTGCTAAAAGTTTAGATTACGTCGACACGAACAACGTATTTGTACTAGGGCATAGTTTAGGAGCATATGCCTCTCCGTTGATAGCCAAAGCCGGAAAACCTAAAGGAATAATTATGATGGCCGGCCCTTATCGCCCTTTATTCGAAATCATTCCGGAGCAGTACGAATTCCTTTTCAATCGTGATAGCAACTTGACCAAAAAGAAGAGACGATGATCCAAACTGCACGTGCGGAAATTGAATTGATTTATGGTCGTGAAACCACGGTTGATTCACTTTCTGTTTTAGGTCAGTCGTCGATGATGCGCTATTATCAGCAAATGATTTCCTATGACCCTGCTGAGGTTGTTCTGGAAAACGCTGAGGAGGATGGAATTCGAACTCTGATTATTCAAGGCGACCGAGACTATCAAGTAAGGCATGAAACCGAATTCGCTACCTACGAGCAAAAACTTGCAAAAACTCCAAGAGTAGATTTAAAGTTGGTTCATGGTTTGAACCATCAGATGATTTATGGAGAATCTCCGTCTTCACCAGATGAATATTTTGAGCCTGCAAACGTGGATATCGAGGCCATTCGGTACATGGCAGATTGGATGAATCGGAAATAACCTCATTTTTTCAACATTCCTTTGAGGCTCTTCCTGTAATACTAACTTTGCATAAACAGAAAAGCGTGGAAAATACTACTGGACAAACAGCTTTACTCGTTCTTGAGGATGGCAGTGTTTTCAAAGGCCGAGCGATCGGTAAAATCGGGATTACTTTCGGAGAAATTTGCTTCAACACCGGGATGACCGGATACCAAGAGGTATTCACGGATCCATCATACTACGGTCAGGTTGTGGTTATGACATCAGATCACATCGGCAACTATGGTGCTAGTGCGGAGGATGTTGAAAGTGACGGCATCAAAATCAACGGTTTAATCGTAAAGAAATTCTCTGAGAAATTTAGTCGAAAAACAGCTACATCAAGCTTGAATGACTATCTAATCGAAAACAATCTCATCGGTATATCCGATGTGGATACTCGCGAGATTGTGCGACATATCCGAAGTAAGGGTGCGATGAACTGTGCTATAAGTTCAGACATTTTAGACGTTGATGAAATCAAAAAGCAGTTGGCTAAGGTGCCATCTATGGCTGGGCTGGAGTTAAGTTCAAAAGTAACAACTGACAAGCCGTACCTCTTTGGAAACGCAGAAGCAAAGCATAAAGTAGCGGTTCTAGACCTTGGTGTAAAAACAAATATTCTTCGATGTTTAGCTGAGCGCGACTGTTACTTACAAGTATTCCCAAGCAACACATCTTACGATGAGATGAAAAAGTGGAATCCGGATGGCTTTATGATCAGCAATGGTCCCGGAGATCCAGGAGTGATGGATGCAGAAACCAAAACGCTTCAAGACATTCTTGACAACAATGAAAAAATGTTCGGAATTTGTCTTGGTAGTCAGATACTCGCCCAAGCTGTGGGTATGAAAACATTTAAAATGCACCACGGTCACCGAGGTTTGAACCATCCGGTTAAAAACCTA
This sequence comes from uncultured Bacteroidota bacterium, assembly GCA_913056425.1. Taxonomy (GTDB): domain Bacteria; phylum Bacteroidota; class Bacteroidia; order NS11-12g; family UBA9320; genus UBA987. Next base: position 8,794 of record CAJXLR010000013.1, on the reverse strand, counting down.
CGCACCGGACGCAGTGAAATGTCGACTCAAAATCATGGTTTTGCCATTGATCCGGAATCTATTGTACCGGAAAAAGCTGAAATCACACACATAAACCTAAACGACGGAACGGTAGAAGGAATTCGCATTAAGGACAAGCCTGCGTTTGCAGTGCAATATCACCCTGAAGCAAACCCTGGTCCGCACGATGGCCGTTACCTTTTCGACGATTTTATAGACTTACTAGAAGCATAAAAATGAGTAGCATCATTGACATTAAAGCTCGACAGATACTAGACTCTCGAGGAAATCCTACTGTAGAAGCAGATGTAATAACAGAAACCGGACTTTTAGGAAGAGCTGCTGTACCATCAGGTGCGTCTACCGGTATCCACGAAGCGGTTGAACTCCGTGACGGTGACAAATCAACCTATTTGGGCAAATCGGTTAATAAAGCTGTTGCCAACATCAACGATACCATAGCAGATGCTTTGGTAGGTTATGATGTTTTCAACCAACCTGAGATTGATAATACCATGTTAGCGTTGGATGGCACGGACAAAAAGTCAAAACTCGGAGCAAACGCTATTCTCGCTGTTTCATTGGCTGCATCGAAAGCTGCTGCACTTGAGGCGGGTCAGTCCTTGTACAGATACGTGGGTGGTGTAAATGCTAAGATTTTACCCGTCCCGATGATGAATATCTTGAATGGTGGAAGTCATGCCGACAATTCGATTGACTTTCAAGAGTTCATGATTATGCCGGTTAAAGCAGATAGTTTTAGCCGGGCATTACAGATGGGTACGGAAGTGTTTCACAACCTAAAAAAGGTTTTGAAAGAGAAAGGATACAGTACCAATGTTGGTGATGAAGGTGGATTTGCCCCAAATATCAAGAGCAACGAGGAAGCCATCGAAATTGTTCTCAAGTCTATTGAAGTTGCCGGCTATAAACCAGGACGTGATATTTACATCGCGATGGATGCTGCATCTTCAGAATTCTACGACAAGGATTCCGGTTTATATCATTTCCATAAATCCAATGGGCAGAAACTTAGCTCAGAGGAAATGGTGGATTATTGGGAGAGCTGGACATCAAAATATCCAATTGTTTCCATCGAAGATGGTTTGGACGAAGACGACTGGTCAGGCTGGAAGAGTCTAACTGACCGTATTGGCAATAACGTTCAGCTGGTGGGCGATGATTTATTTGTAACAAACACAAAGCGATTGCAGCAAGGTATTGATCAAGGAGTGGCCAACTCTATTCTGGTAAAAGTGAATCAAATTGGTTCCTTAACTGAAACAGTCGATGCAATTCAACTTGCAACACGAAGTAGATATACCAACGTCATCAGTCACAGAAGTGGGGAGACTGAGGACGTGACAATTGCTGATTTGGCTGTAGCCATGAATAGTGGCCAGATTAAAACCGGCTCGGCGTCTAGAACCGACCGTATTGCTAAGTACAACCAACTTCTTCGAATTGAAGAAGAACTTGGTAACGAAGCAATATACGGAGGAGCACTGTTTCCATTCGCCTAAGCTTCAATTTCAATAAGACTTTTGACAAGCACGTTCGTATGAGCGTGCTTGTTCACATTTATGTAATCCTTATTTTATCTATTTGGGTATGTGAGTGGTTCAGGATATCTTAGAACGATAAAACGACCTGATTGACTAAGCAATCTCCTCTTTCCTACCACATCAAGCGCACTTTACTTGCATGCCTTATGTATCTGAGCCATTTTGCTCTGGCTGGTGCACAGTGTTCGCTTCAAGTTCCGGATCACACTTGTGTGGACGATTTGATATCTCTGGTGGCAAATTCGACAAATGGAGTGTCATCCGTGTCTTGGAAATTTGGCGATGGCAATACCAGCACCACAACCTCACCTAACCATCGATACGCAGCAGCAGGGACATATACGATCACCGCCACCATTCAGCAAAACTCAGGAGGTTCGTGCACGGCAACCAAACAAATTACGGTGTACAACGCACCGGATGTGAACATCAACCTTGATGCTTCAAGTGAATACTGCTTTACTCAAAATGAAATATGTGTGGTAGACAACTCATCTTCTGGAAACTCTTCAACCACAAATGTTAAGCGAATAATTTTATGGGGAGACGGAGGCAAAACCGACAGTAACTCACCAAAAAAGGGGGACAAGATATGCTACACGTATCAGCAGTCCGGCCCAATGTCATTAACCATTGAACTCACCAATGACAAAGGGTGTGAAGCAAAGCAAGAAGTAAATATTCAAATCAAACATGATTTCTATGGTGTCTTCACCACCGGTAGAGAGTTAAAAGACTGTGACAAGCAACGGAATTGGTTTCAACTGGATACCACGTGGTATAAAGACACGACCAAATCGGCCATCAGTCGTATTATCATGGAATATGGAGATGGCGGTCGTGATACTGTTCCGATGGACACAAGTGTGTTCTATCACGACTTTAAGGCAAGCGGCAACTATGACGTTTATGCGATAATCGAGTTCAAAAATGGATGTATCACTCGCTATAAAAGGCCGGTTGGAATTAGTCTCGACCGAGTAGACCCGAAACCTCAGAAGTCGGACTCTGTGCTCTGCTACCCCGAAACATTTGAATTCACGCATAGAAACGAGTTCGGCGCCATATTTGGGTGGACCGCTCTGGATACCGCAGGTAATATTGTAGACTTTTTCAGCGGGCAGCGGGTTGGCTATTTCACCCCTCCTGAACCCGGCGAGTATCACATACGCTTGGAAATTAAAAAGGGAGACTGCTCGGTAGAAGCATTTGACACAATTCATAGCGTTGGTGTAAAAGCCATTCCGGTGTTGCTAAATGCGTCCCAATGTAACCCCAAAGACACCGTTATATTTTGCAATCAAAGCATTACTCATGGCAATGTTTCCTTAAGCTGGCTATGGCTTTACGGAGATCTAAGCGCACCTCAATGCACCACGAATACAGCAAAGAACCAAAATGTAGGAAGCAACTGTAATTTCTCAACCGATTACACAGGCAAGCACTTCTACAGTTCGGATATGTGCGGTGAAACGTGGTTAAAAGCCTACGACGACACGTATGGCTGTGCGGATAGTGCTCGGGAATATGTAGCAATCAAAGTTCCTAACCGAGAAGATTTTACGGTTGACCCGGGTAGTCGCTGTTTAAATTCGCCTGTTTTGTTTACTGCGGATGAGTGTTATGGCAGTGTCTTAATCAACTTTGATAGCGCGTGTGATAAAAACAATTTTGTAGAATTTGAACAGGGACACTCGTACAAGAAAACTTGTGACTCTTCGGGTTGGGTTACCTATGGAATCATCGTAAACACAGGATCTGCCCGTGGATATAGGTGGTGCGATTTGACGGACTATTATATTGACTCTTCAAGAATTTGCAATGACACGTTTTGGTTTCATAGAGCTTTTAGATTAAATCCAGCGCCCAAACCGCAAGCATTGCTGCGTTTTACCGGTTGTCTGCCTAGCACATTAACTGGAGAATTCTACGTTCAAGACCAACCAAACGTTCGTTCATTATACTTCGACTGGGGTGACGGACTTCGAGATACGATGGAAGTACCAATTGACTCATCGTTGCCTGACTTCACACACACATATGTTACCAGCGGACAATATGAAGGTGGTATCAAAATGGAAACCGATAGTGGGTGTACGGCGGAAGTCTATTACGACCGTGACATTGGCTTCTACAACAACTTTACTTTTTCCAAACCCGTTTGTCCAGGCTCAACCGTTCACTTTGTGGACAGTGTGGTTTATTGGTGGGATACGAATCAATACTGGCGCTGGTATCCACCGTATAAGATGATTAATAATCCGGAACAATTACATTGGAACTTTGGTGACGGAACAGGTTGGTTTGGGGATACGGCTGAAATTTCCCACGTGTTTGAGGAAGAGGGTGAGTATATTGTAACCATGGCGTCTACCGATAAAACAGGTTGTTCGGATACCGCACGGCATGTTGTAAAGGTTCAAAAGATTAAAGCCGGTATTAACGACTTGGGGAAGAAGCTACTGTGTGATGATATTTTACAAGTATTTGATTCGAGTGAACTTGCCGACTCGTTGAACGACAAAATCACTGAGTACTGGTGGGACTTTGGAGATGGAAAAACACCCAGCTTCCTGAAAGATCCATTCCATTTTTACTCCTCATATGGTGAGTTTACAATTACGCATGTTATCGAGAATTCTGTAGGTTGCCGAGATACCACAGCCATCACGATAAATATTGATGGGCCACTCCCCCATTTCGACATCTTATCAGACACCGTCGCGTGCGTTCCACATACCGTGGAGTTTAAGAATAACTCAACGAAGGCAACAGACTACATTTGGTATTTTGGAGATACCAGCTCAAACAACAATACGCTAAGTACAGACGCAGATACGAATGTGCGCTTTACGTATACCAAACCCGGTACTTATTACATCTATCTGTACGCTGGCGACAGTGTGGTAAATCCGGACAACAACAATAACGTCTACTATTGCAACTCGACCTTCCCGGATACAAACGCAGTTAACCACGAAGTTAGACGTGTTGTAATACTACCAATCCCTGAAGTTGACTTTGATGTTGAAGACATCGTATGTACCAACAATGAAGTGGTCTTAGCCGATCAATCAGACCCTATTTATAACATTTACCGCTGGTATTGGAATAACGACTCCGTCGCTAGTCTAACCAAAAACAACACCGTTGTATTTACGGATACGGGAACGATTACTCTCCGTTATTTCCCGACCTACGAGCCACAGGGTCCTTATCAGAGGCGTTGTTATGATTCTATTGAGAAGACCATACAAGTTTTTGATCACCAGGCTGAGTTCACCTTTACCCAAGACTCCATTTGCCCAACGTTCAACTTCTCGGCAAACGTTGAAGATGGAAATGAAATCGTGTGGGACTTTGGCCATCCTCAGAGCGGTCACAAAAACACATCATTTGACCCAATATCTACTCACAATTTTGCTCCCGACATCGGAACATTTGAGGTCTGCCTACAATCCAAGTCGAAAGAAGGTTGTATCGACACCGCTTGTGTAGAGGTAGAAAGCAATTTCGAGTTCGACCTCTTTATTCCAAATATCATTACACCCAACGAAGATGGTTTGAATGATTTCTTGGATATCGAAATTAATGGAGAGAAGGTGTACGAGTTGAGTATATACAACCGATGGGGTGAGCGTGTTTACTATTCAAATGTAGACTACGGAATTGGCTCTGAGCTAAACTGGGATGGTCGGGAAATGAAATCCGGTAGACCTTGTCCTGGTGGGACGTACTTCTACATTTTCGAGTTCGTTGAAGATTGTGTGGATGATGCACCAAAAGAACGTTACAGTGGCACCGTTACCGTAGTCCGAGACTAAATTTGACTACTTAAAATCCAGTTTTAACTTTTCTTTGAGTGCGTTGAGGGATGGATTCTTCTTTGCCATTACCTCAAATTTCTCTTGCGCTGTGTAAGCTCTGCTCCCTTCTGACTGGCGCTTCACTTCAATAACATTTAACGAAAGAGCACTGTACTTGAGTGAAGACCTTAAATACTGTAAAAACTCAACTTTGAACTCTTCCAGCTGAATTTTGTGTTGTTTAATGAGTTCAATCTTAACCGTGCCACTCTCCCAAACAGGTTTGATGAACGCGAATAAAGATTGTTGTATGTTCCTCCCCTCCGATTTTAACTTCTCAGCAAAGCTTTTAACCACCGCTTCCAACTGATCTTGAGTGATCGAATCAAGTGGCACGTCTACTTCACCTTTCCTTGGAAGAGACTCCTCTTGCACCTCATTTGTTGGTGAACTAGTTGGTTCAATATCGTCGTTCAGGAGATCTTCGAGATTACCTAGTTTAACAACTTTATCACTTGTGGCTTTCTTGGTTAGCTTTGGCGCAGGAGGCGTGGGTTTAGATTTTGTTTCCGGATTTTCTTGAATCTCATCCTTTTTAAATTCCGTGACTTGTGGCTTTGAAGTATCTACTTCTGCCTCAGGTTCGGACTTAGGTTGAGGTGCTACCGGTTCAGATTTAGCGGTCTTGGTCGGTTTTAACTCTTGTTCAGGCTTTTTTTTTTCGCCGCTAATTAAGCTTGGTAAATAACAGATCTTTATGAGAGCCAGCTCAACGTGTAATCGTTGATTTTTACTGGCTTTGTACCCTTGATCAAAACGATTAATAATCTGAATTGAATTCACCAAGAATCCTTGACTCATGCTTTTCGCTGTATCGAGATACTTCTGGTGAACGTGCGGCGGAACATCAAGCAATCGGACCGTTTCAGGGCTTCTACAAACCATTAAATCACGTAGGTGGTTTGCCAAGCCATTTAAGAATAGTTGACCATCAAATCCATGATCTAAAATATCATCGAAGATGAGCATCACCTGACCGATGTCTTGCTGGAGAAACGCATCGGTTACCTTGAAGTAGTAATCGTAGTCAAGAACGTTCAGGTTTTTCACAACATCCTGATATCGCACATGACGATCTGCACTGATGCTCACCATTTGATCAAAAATGGAAAGTGCGTCACGCAGAGCTCCATCCGCTTTTTGTGCGATGATGTGCAGTGCCTCTTCCTCCAACTCAATGTTCTCTGATTCTCCTATCGACTTTAGATGCTTAACGATATCGGGAACTGTAATCCGATTGAAGTTAAATACTTGGCAGCGAGAGAGTATTGTTGGTAGAATCTTGTGTCGCTCCGTTGTCGCAAGGATAAATATGGCGTACGATGGTGGCTCTTCTAATGTTTTTAGAAATGCATTGAAGGCTGCAGCAGACAACATGTGAACCTCATCAATGATGTACACCTTGTACTTACCAACTTGAGGCGGGATTCTCACCTGCTCGTTTAACAGGCGGATGTCTTCTACACTATTATTCGACGCCGCATCCAGCTCGAAAATGTTGTACGAAAAATCGTAGTTCTCGTCTTCTACACTCTCCTTATTAATCTCTTTTGCGAGAATACGTGCGCAAGTGGTTTTACCAACGCCTCGTGGTCCATTAAAAAGGAAGGCTTGAGCGAGTTGATTGTTCTTTATTTCGTTTATCAGCGTGCGCGTAACATGCTCCTGCCCTACAACCGTGTCGAAAGTGGTTGGGCGGTATTTACGTGCCGATACAACGAAGTTTTCCATCTCACACAAAAAAAGAGATTTTCAAGATATATACCGAGGAATTAGCGGTGTTTAGTTAATAACATCAGAATACCTCATTTATCCACAACTAACCTTTGGACAAGGTAAATCCAAAAGTAGATCCAACGCCTAAATCACTGCGGACTTTGATGGTGTGTCCATGCGCTTCAATAATGTGTTTGGCAATTGCCAACCCTAAACCGGAACCACCTAAGTTCCGAGTTCTACTTTGTTCTACTCGATAGAATCGCTCAAACAATCGCGGTAAAGAATCCGGGGGTATTCCTTCACCATTATCGGATACTTCAACAAGGATGTTTTTGTCCATGTCATAGATTCCGCAACTTATCGTGCCTCCGTTCTTACCATATTTAACCGCGTTAACAACCAGGTTTACCAATACCTGTTTAATCTTTTTGCGATCTGCACTTACCTTTAGATTAACATCAGCACTTTGTTTAAAACTGCATGTAATCTCCTTAGGCTCATACATCAAGTCCAACTCTTCATAGACCTCTTCTACCAACTCGCGCACCTGGAAAGTCGAGTAATCCATTTTCATTTTACCGGATTCCAATCGGTTGATTGATGTCAAATCATCAACCAATTCCACCAAGCGATCCGCACTTTGAGAAGCTTTCTCCAGAAAATTATAATTGACCTTGGGATCAGAGAGTGCACCTTCCAAGAGCGTATGGATGTATCCTTGAATCTGAAAAATTGGTGTTTTCAACTCGTGTGAAACATTACCAAGGAATTCTCGTCTAAACCCCTCTTGCTCTTTTAGTTGAGCAATTTCATCGTTACGTTCTTGCGCCCATGCAGAAACATCATCAGAAACCATAGTAATCGGATCACCACCATCGTTTTGATTCAGGTAATTTGTATTTGCGCTGTGGATGTTTTTGTAAATCACCTTAATCTTTCGGTAGATAAAACGCTCCAGCAAGTAATTAACAATGATGTAGCCCAGTCCCCAAGTTAGAAAAAATAGAATTGGAGCAAGCCATAACTCACGAACAACAAATAGCGACAGTACACCCGGGATGAGTGCGACAAATAAGGCGGAAAGCGCCGCTACACGTTTTGGAGATGCGTTCGTATTCATTGAGAGCTCTTCAGCCCAAGCAAGTTAGGTAGAAAAAACTAGCCTACAAATTTGTATCCAACACCTTTGATTGTCTCAATCTTGGTGTCTCCGATCTTCTCGCGAATCTTACGGATATGCACGTCGATTGTTCGATCAACAACAAAGACATCTGTACCCCAGACCTTGCGAAGTATTTTCTCACGTGTGAATACTTTACCCGGTTTAGATGCCAGAAGGTAGAGTAAGTCGAACTCCTTACGGGGCAGAGTCATACTCTTATCGCCGAGCTTAACCAAATACTCATTTGGATTAACCTCTAAATCCCCGTGATTTAACACCTCCGCAACATCAGATTCCTGTTGTGCGTTTTTACGCTTCATAATCGCGTTTACCCGCGAAAGCAATGCTCGAGGCTTGATCGGTTTAAAAACATAATCGTCTCCACCAGCATCAAATCCAGCAATTTCTGAGTACTCTTCGTTTCTGGCAGTCAGAAACATTATAAAGGTATTTGAAAGCTCTGGGTTCTCGCGAATCTTGCG
>CAJXLR010000012.1 GCA_913056425.1 uncultured Bacteroidota bacterium | reverse complement strand
CTGAATTGCTCTAAGAAGCGCTTATCGTTTTCAAATAACGTTCTAATATCTTTAATGCCGTACTTAAACATGGCAATTCTTTCGACTCCCATACCAAAAGCAAAGCCACTATACTTTTTAGAATCAATTCCGCAATTTTCAAGGACATTAACATCAACCATTCCACAACCCAAGATTTCCAACCAACCTGTTCCTTTTGTTAATCTATAATCCTCCTCTGTTTCGGTGCCTAGATAAATATCCATTTCCGCACTTGGCTCAGTAAAAGGAAAATAACTTGGTCTAAACCTCACATCTGTTCCTTCACCAAAAAATTGCTGTACAAAGAGAAATAAGGTTTGCTTTAAGTCTGCAAAGCTTACCCCTTCATCAATATATAGTCCTTCTACTTGATGAAAGAAACTATTGGATCGTGCACTTATTGCTTCATTTCTATATACCCTTCCCGGTGAAATTGTTCGTATTGGCGGATTCTCTTGCTCCATCACTCGTACTTGTACCGAAGAGGTATGAGTTCTCAACGAAATACCTTCTTCTATAAAAAATGTGTCCTGCATATCTCTAGCAGGGTGATTTTCTGGAAAGTTTAAAGCGGAAAAGTTATGCCAATCGTCTTCTATTTCTGGACCAACGGATAAATTAAAACCCATCTTTTCCAGAATACAGATCATTTCGTTTTGGACAATCGATAAAGGATGTCTCGAACCAATTTCTATATTCTGTCCTGGTAAACTAAAATCTTTTTTTTGTGTGTTTACCTCCTCCTCACCTTGAAAAGATTCGAAGAGTTGTTGTGCTTTTTGTTTAACCTCATTAATCTTTTGTCCAAAAACCTTCTTTTCTTCTTTTGGTACTTTTTTAAAATCTTCAAAAAGTGCATTGATCTCTCCTTTCTTCGTAAGAAATCTCAAACGAAAGTTTTCTAACTCTTCTTTCGTTTTAATAGAGATATTTTCCAATTCTTTCTCTAAAAGTTCAATGCGCTCTTTCATCAGAACAAAAATAGTTTGCTTTTTCTACTAGGACTTGTTTTGTTGTTCCACAGTAATAAAGAGTAATAATATTTTAAAAATTATAATTCTTATTTCTCTAGTCCTGTGGATTTGTGGGTATTGGTGTACAAGGATTTTATAAGAGATACTTTTAAACCTTCTATTAACATATAAATATTTCTTTCTCTCTACTATTTCTTTGCCTATAATTCTCTTCTGTGGATTAAATATTTGTTAAAACAGAAAATTGTTAATTTCAAAAAAAAATTCACTCTGTTTATAAAGAGGTTCTTTAGTTCATAGTTGTGAACCTTAGTTAACTTTTTTGCATGGTTGAAATAATAGGTGAAAGTAACATCTAAGAAATCCACGGGTTTATTAACAATTAGATTAATTTGTAACTCGTTGATTATTAGATATTTATTTTGTTAAATCAAAAATGACTTCAGTTTCCCAGTTCGACCTTATCTCTATAGGAGAATTTAAGCGCCAAATACGCTCAGAAAGTTGATTTTTTAAATAAACACCGTGATTCCATTGCATATTTTTATTTGCGTCTTTGTATAGATAAAAATCATATTGACCTTTTTCAAGCGCATCAAAAACAAAAGTGGTGTCTGTTTCTACGGGCAGATGAATGTTATACTGTTTATTTTCTTCCTGAACTAGAAACAAATGATCTTCGGATGGTAGGTTTTTGAGTTTTAGTTTGAGTACACCAAAATCTTGTTTTGAAAAATTTTTGTATAATAAGGTATCACTAGCGTTATAGGATTCATCAAAGTATTGTATTGCTTTTGGATTAAGTATAAGCTTACCTTGATCATTGGTACCGGATTTTAAAGAAACTTTTATAGAGTTATAGGATGTTATAAACGCGGTGTCTATACAGGCAACTATCGTCGTGTCGTCTTTGATGCAGCTCAACAGTTGTGAGTTGATTTTCTTTATGGGGTAGTTGGTTTTTAATTGAAGGGAGGTATTTCTAGTTTCAATTAACTCAATCTTTTTTACAAACGACTTATTGATTTTGTTTTTAAGAAAAGTAATTGGAAAAGAAAATCGGCCTTGACTGAATTGTATGGAACAACTATCTACTTCGTCAAAGAATGGGCAAAGGACGAAAATGGTATCCCTTGAATTATTTAACCAGTTGGGCAGTTGATTTTTTTTATTTAATGAAGTCAATCCCGTGATAGACTGAACAACAACTTCTTCTCTTTTAGTAAGACCCTTGATAGCAAAAGCAAAAAGATCATTTCCAAGGTATCTAGGTGAAGAGACAGTAAGAGTATCATCTACCACATTGGAGAATAGGTGTAAAACACACGTATCGGTATTTGCGGTGTACGTACTCTTAAAGAACGCAACATATTCCTTTGGGTCAAGTCTATTGTTGTTGTTATCATCTTTAACTCCAAAAACTGAGTACTCTTTATCTTTAATGTTTTGGAAAAAAAAGCGACCAGTTTTATCGGTTACAGTAACATATTCTGGTGTTTCTTTATATAAGCAACTGTCACCAGGATTAGAGAATAAGAATACCTTAACTCCTTCTTGTGGTTCCTTGGAAAAAGCATCTAATATGTGTCCTGCTAAGGTTGAAGAATCCAAGAAGCTACCTGTAGAAAATATTAATCTAAAATCTTTGGTTTCATTCCCTTCATTAAGATCCTTTACTGTGTTACCAAAATAAAACTGGTATGTCGTGTTTTATGATAGGAACTCATTTAACTCTAGCGTTAAAGTCTTACCCTTTTGTTTTACGTCAAAACTTTTTCGTAAAGGGGGTGATATAATTAGGTTAGACTTGAGATTATTCAGAACGATGTACTCGTCAAATTCCAACTTGATGTAAGAAGGGCTAACAAGTGTTTCGGCACTATCCGGGTAAGAACGAACCAGTTGAGGGGCAGTAACATCTATATCGCCACCGGGAGGAACGTCGACAGTAGCACAGCCAACGATTATTAAAAGAAGTAGAGCAACTAATTGTGTTATTCTCATCGTCCAAAGTAAACTATTAGAACAGAAACATCGGCAGGACTTACTCCGCTAATTCGGGAAGCTTGACCAATACTGGTAGGTTTTATTTCAGATAGCTTCTCCTTGGCTTCTGATGATAGAGATGGGTGTTTACTGTAATCAAAGTCTTCTTTAATGTATAGATCTTCAAACTTCTTCAGTTTTTCAACCATGTCTTGCTCCTTCTTGATGTATCCTTCGTATTTTATTCCAATCTCTACCAGGTCTAGAAGTTCTTCAGAGTATGGGTATAATAAAGGCTTTAAATTGTCTATTTGAAGCAATTCAGAAGCCTTTACTTGTGGTCGGGCAATTATTCGGTCCATCTTCACTTTCTGCTTGATACCTGAAGTGTTTTTAGACTCAAGAAAAGTATTTATATCGTTAGGATCCACACTTGTGGATTGAGTTGTCTTTTCCAGCTTGTAGAATAAAGACATTTTATTCTCAAAAGACTCCATTCGTTCGTCTGTTACCAAACCTATTTCTCTACCAATAGGTGTTAACCGCTGATCGGCATTGTCTTGCCTTAATAGAATGCGATATTCAGCACGAGACGTAAACATGCGGTAAGGTTCTTCGGTTCCTTTATTGATTAAGTCGTCGATAAGAACACCGATGTACGCATCAGATCTAGAAAGAACAAACGGTTCTTTATTTGTGGTGTATTGATGTGCGTTAATCCCCGCCATAAGACCTTGACACGCAGCTTCTTCATATCCGGTAGTACCGTTGATTTGACCGGCAAAAAACAAACCGGATAATATTTTAGTCTCTAGGTTTTGCTTTAGCTGAGTAGGAGGGAAGTAGTCGTATTCGATTGCGTAACCGGGTCTAAAAATCTTACAGGACTCAAAGCCGGGAATTTTTTGGATTGCGTTTAACTGTACCTCCACAGGTAATGATGTACTGAAGCCATTCACATATATTTCAACGGTATCCCATCCTTCCGGTTCTACAAAGATTTGATGGCGGTTACGTTCTGCGAACCGATTAATCTTATCCTCGATACTAGGACAATAACGAGGCCCAAGACTCTGAATGGTTCCATTGAACATAGGACTGTCGTCGAAACCCTCTCTCAGTAAATCGTGAACTTCGTCGTTTGTATATGTAATGTGGCAGCTACGTTGTTTCGTGAGTTTGTGTTGGTTTAAGTAGGAAAAGTTTCCTGGGTTATCATCTCCCTTCTGTTCTTCCATCTTAGAGAAATCCAAACTTCTCCCATCTACACGTGGAGGTGTTCCAGTTTTCATCCTTCCCGATTCAAAACCAAACTGTTCCAATTGTCGCGTTATACCAGTAGAGGCACGCTCAGCCATTCTCCCACCACCAAAGTTGTTTCTCCCAATGTGGATCAGACCATTCATGAAAGTACCGCTGGTTAAAACAACAGAAGGCGCGTAGAATGTAAAGTCCATTCCGGTTTTCACACCTTTAATAGAGTCACCTTCTACAATAACCTCCTTGACCATGTCTTGAAAGAAGCTGACATTTGGATTCTGCTCCAATGTCTCTCTCCAGTACACGGAGAACAGCTGGCGATCGTTTTGCGTTCTAGGACTCCACATCGCAGCACCTTTCGAGCGGTTTAACATGCGAAACTGTATGGCTGACCGGTCAGATATTACACCACTCATTCCACCAAGAGCATCAATTTCTCGCACAATCTGACCTTTGGCTACACCGCCCATCGCCGGGTTGCACGACATTTTAGCAATGGTTTCCATGTTCATGGTTATCAGAAGGACAGAACTTCCCAATTGAGCAGCGGCATGAGCCGCTTCCGAACCGGCGTGTCCAGCACCAACAACGATTACGTCATAATTTGTTTCCATGTCAATGTTCCACGTGGAGCGTTAGAGATTAATAAACTCCTCTTCTTTGGCGCGCATGATCTTCTTTTCCTCGTCCGTATGGTCGTTGTATCCGGTGAGATGCAACAGACCGTGTACCATTACGCGTCGCAATTCGTGTGCAAAGGTAACGCTGTTTTCGTTTGCGTTATCCTTAACACGGTCGGTGCTGATATATATTTCAGCATGTAATGGTGAGGTTTCGTCGTCACGCAAGTCGAATGTTATGATATCTGTGTAGTAGTAGTGATTTAAAGCCTTTTTGTTTATATCTAATAGGTAACCATCACTACAAAAAACGTAGGACAGTTCATAGATATCAGAGAACAATAATTCTGATGTAGACACAAGCCAATCGTAGTGTTTATTGATACTTGGTTGGTTTTCTATGTCTGCGAAATTGAAAGTGATGTTTGTCATCGAATAATTCGGATACTGCCGTTTAACTTGTGTCTGTTACCCTTTAAGTCTTTCAAAGATATATCGTAGAAGTACACACCTAGTGGGATGTGTGGGCCACTGTCGTCAACCTTCCACCCTTCTTTTATATCGGTTGTTTTGAATATTTGCTCTCCCCACCGATTGAATACAACCATGTCAAATGAGTTCGGATCAATAGATGTTCCTTTTACCGTAAGCGTATTGTTTGGTGAAAGCGGGTTTAATGCGTTGGGAATAAAGAACTTAGGCTCCCTATCTGTGCAAACGACATTACTGTATGATTCTCGCACAAAGCCATATTGGTTAGGTTGTTCTATGGCTAAAATTTGAAAGCACTGTACATTGGTGTCGGTGTTTTCGAATGACAAATTGTTGGTAGTAGTTAGTGTGTTCCACGTGGAACTTAACCCTAAAACTTGGTATTCCTGAACCCCAATGTCCCAGTTCTCGTATTCATTCCAACGGATCATCTCACCACCAACTTGTAAGTGTATGGATGTGCCAATGGCAGAAGCATTGGTTGCCCCCAAACATGGGGCGAAGGTTCGAACCCGGTATTCATAGGTTTGGTAGTCCGTTGAAACAACGTTGTCGGTGAACCCGTAAAAGTTGCTACCCTTCAGTAGTTTAGCTGATGATAGTTGTGTTTCTGATCCATCCCAACGATAGAGTACCAAGCTGTCGGACGGACCGTTGTTTTCTACGAAACACTCAATTTTTATTTCGTCTTTTGATTCTACGGTTACCTGACTTAGATAAACTATTTCCGGTAACTGGTATTCTTCCATTTTAATGCAAGACACATTGGAACTGGATGAGAAGTTTTGTGGGGCGGGGGAATAGGCGCGGACAAAATAACACAAACTGTCGCCGGTTCTAATGTCTGTGTATTGGAACTTGGTTCCATTCGCAGCAACCGATGCAGTGAGTGGTTGGAAGGTCGACCCATTCAAAGAAGCGTAAACAACGTGCCTATCAGTGGACCAACCTTCATAAGGAGTCCAAGACAACTGTGCGCTTCTGGAGCAGGTGTCAAGGGATGTGGAAAGCGTTATGGGACTGTGCGGGTTGGAAATTGGAGAAAACAGGTTGCAGCTGTCAAAAGCCGCTAAAGTGTACCTGGTTTTCGAGGTAACATTTTGATTAACAACGACATATGCGTTTTCTGACGTGTCTCCAAGGCGACTATTAATAGCGTTACTCAAAGTATAAAGTCGATAGCCCCTTGTGTCGGGTGCAGAATTGCGTGTCCAACCAACCAAGACATTCTGACTTGACACATCTACCGAAACAGAGTCTATAGAACTAATTGGGGGTTCCGAAATGTCTAGTGACAGCGTATCAGAACTAGTGGAATCAACACCATTGCATAGGTATGTAGACATTAAATAGAAGGACCAAGTTGGGTTGGCATTTGGAAGTTTAAACTGAACTTGAGTGGCTGATATATTGGTAATGGACGCGAAAGCAAAGTACGTTACACCATTTTCAGAAGCATATACCGTGTGGTGGTCAAAGGAACCACAAACATCAAGAGTTGCCCCAAAGTCAAGAGTTACCATACTGTCGCCTGGGTTCAAACAAGCGCGGACAAGGTTTGGAGCAGAAACCAGTGCCCAGCTGCACGTTGGCAGCAACATTAACAACGATATAATGATAACTCTGATCACGACAACAAAACAACGAAGTTAGGCCTCATATGTTGTGATTACTAGCGAGAACACAACGCTGCACCGTTGATATGATAAACAGTTTACACAGGGTGAACAGAATTTTATACTCTTGGTAAAACACAAAATCAAATGCACCATCGTTTATAGATGTAAGACTAACTTTGCAGTATGAACAACAACGAGAATGGAACAAGGCATGGGAATGCCGGTTCAGGTGAGAATCGGAGACCTTATGGTGAGCGTAATCACGGACCACAGAAAAGAAGAAGAAAAAGGATTCCGAAGACAGGGGAAGTAAGAAAAATAACTCAGGAGAGACCACGACCCAAAGAGGTTAAACCAAGCGAGTTTCGACTCAACAAGTACATCAGTAACAGCGGCGTCTGCAGTAGGAGGGAGGCAGACAAACTCATTGAAAACGGAAGAGTAAAGGTTGAAGATGAAGTAGTTACAACCCTGGGGCACAAAGTTCAGCCTGGCCAAACAGTAAAGGTGGACGACAAAGAAATATCGCCGACCAAGAAGACCTACATTCTACTCAACAAACCCAAGGACTATATCACAACAACGCACGACCCACAAAACCGCAAAACGGTTATGGATTTGGTCCAAGATGTTGACGCGGAGCGGGTATACCCCGTTGGTAGACTAGACCGAAACACGACGGGTATTCTGATCTTCACAAATGATGGTGAGCTTGCCCAACGGTTGATGCACCCACGAGGTCAGGTCACCAAGATTTACAGTGTAGAGTTGAATAAACCAATCGAGCAAAAACACTTTTACAAACTGAAAAACGGAATTAAGTTGTTTGATGGCTGGATGAAACCAGACAAGATTGCAATGGTTGATCGAGAAGACCCAAGAAAGATCGGCGTCGAAATTCACATCGGACGAAATAGAATTGTTCGACGGATGTTCGAGGCACTAGGTTACGAGGTTGAAAAGCTTGACCGTGTGATTTATGGCGGTCTCGACAAGCAAGGTGTTGCACGTGGAACCTGGAGAAATTTGACAGAAAAAGAAATAACGCAACTACAGCGCGTCTCCAGAATTCGATAAATTTGGTTAGAAATTTTAGTCTATGAAAAAGCTGTCATACATACTCATCGCTTTGGCCGTGTTAACGGGTTGTTCTGAAATTCCACCGGTCATAGACTTCTCTGAGCCTATTGTGTTATTCAACGACACGACCTATGTCACAACAGACTTACCAACCAATGTAAAGCGGAACGCGTTGATTGAGGACATTAGTGGCGTAAGATGTAACAACTGTCCTAAGGCAGCAGAAGCAGCACACACCACACAGCTCGATTTTGGAAAAGACCGTGTGGTAGTTATGACACTTCATCCAACCACCAATGGGGCTCTAACCAACCCATATGACGACAGCAAAGACACCTTCAATACAGAAATAGCAACCAATATTTACGAGCAACTTTACACCGGGTCGTTAGGTGGCTTACCAACGGGAGCTGTAAACCGCAAAGTGTTTGCAGGAGAAACTCAGACCTTCCTGCCCTATACCACATGGAGGTCAAGAGTGGGTGAAATTTTGCAGGAAGAAGCACTCGCCCAAGTTGAGGTAGACGCTATCAACACAGAAGGTTTGAAATATGCGGTAAATGTGAAGGCTACCTTCCTATACAAAGTATCAACTCCGGTTAATATGTCAATTTTTGTGATAGAAAGCTATATTAAATCAACCCAAAAAATGCCAGACAACAACAAGAATAAGGACTACATCCACCACGACATCCTTCGTGAGGCTGTGACGACAATTCAGGGCATTCCTTTGGGCAGTGATTTTGAAACAGGTCGTGTATTTGAGAAGGGTTTTGAGGTGGAGTTGAAGGACAAATATGTACAGGAAAACACGGCTATTGTTGTGCTTCTCCACTATGCTGATGGAGCGAACACAGAAGTCATTCAGTGTACTGAAACACCAGTGGCCCAATAAGCATGTCTTCCGCCGGGTTTAAAGCATATTTAAAGCTTGAGCTTGGCCTTTCAGAAAATTCAATTGAAGCGTACTTGAATGATGTAGCAAAGCTTAATTCGTTTGCTACAGAAGTTTCCAAAGATTTACCCCAACTTAGTCTAGAAGACCTATTCTCGTTTATGAAGTGGCTAACCGAGCTTGGATTGGCCGAGAGAAGCCAGGCACGTATTGTATCCGGGGTTAAGGCCTATTACAACTATTTGGTTCTGGAGCGTCTCGTTGATGCAAGTCCCGCGGAGTTGCTTGAAGTTCCCAAACTCACACGAAAGTTGCCCGAGGTTTTGGAGCACAACGAAATTGAGTCAATGCTTGAAACCATGGACATGTCTAAACCATCGGCACAACGCGATCGAGCCATAATAGAGGTTATGTACAGTTGCGGACTGAGAGTTTCAGAGTTGATTGGACTTAAAATCAACGACATAGACTATCTGGAGCAGTTGGTATTGGTTACTGGAAAAGGGAATAAACAAAGACTGATTCCTATTGGGTCAGAAGCACTGAAGCACACTCAACTGTACCTAAATCATATAAGAAACCAACAAGCGGAATCTAAGAGCGGCGCTGGGATTTTGTTTTTAAACAACAGGGGAGGCGCCCTATCTCGAGTCTATGTTTTTAAGTTGATAAAGCGACTTGCCGCAGAAGCCGGGATTAGAAAAAATGTAAGTCCACACACATTAAGACACTCATTTGCAACAAGTTTGGTTGAGGCCGGCGCAGATTTAAGAGCTGTCCAACAAATGCTTGGGCACAAGTCAATTACGACAACCGAAATATATACTCACCTGGATCGTACGTATCTCAAGGATGTACTCAAGCAGTATCACCCGAGAAGCTAGCGTGGAACAATGAGTGTGTTGTTTCGCACCTCGACTGTACCACCAATTGGTATAGCTAAATTAGGGGAACAGTGCCCAACCTGAACACCAAAGTATACCGGGTAATCATAGTCTTCGAAATGACGACGAACAATTTGTTCAGCACTTTCTCCAAAAGGAATAGTATTGTCGTTCATGTCGGTTAAACCTCCCACGAGAACCCCTGCTAGTCCGTCGAAAAGCTCGTTGCGTCGCAGATTCATCATCATGCGGTCTATGTGATACAAATACTCATCGAGGTCTTCAATCAACAGAACTTTACCCTTTGGGTCAACCTGCGTATTAGACCCTAAGAAACTATAAATCATAGACAAATTACCCCCAATTACTCGTCCCGTAAAATCACCCTTTCGTGTAAACGGGTGTTGTAACAACTTATGTTGAGATTCAACACCAAAAATGTATTGTTTGAGCGATGTAATTGACTGTTGGTCCTCTGCAGTTAGTAGGTTTTTGATGTTGATTGGCATCGTTGCATGAAGGCATTCCACATGGAGTACCTCAGAGATATGATTGAGCAAGATGGTCACATCACTATACCCCACAACGAGCTTTGGCTTCCGTAAAAACGAGGTCCAATCAATACGGTCAAGCAATCGAACCGTGCCATAACCACCTCGCGCACACCAAATCATTTCCACTGTTGGGTCGTCTAGCGCGGAGTGCAAATCTTGCAGTCGCTGATCGTCTGTGCCGGCAAATTGGTTGTGTTCCGCATACAGGTTTCTACCAAGCTGTACCCCTAGCCCCCATGACTTGAGGACCTTAATCGCGGGTTCAACTTCTGTAGGGCTAACCTTTCTAGCAGTAGAAATGATTCGAACAACCGAACCCTTGGATAGAAACTTTGTTGTTTTCATTAGAACAAAGAAACTCAAACAGAATAAGGAAACAAGCGGATTTAAAAACGTAATTTCGCGGCAATTTTAAAGGTAATACAGTATGAACTTTGAATTGACAGAAGAACACTTAATGATCCAACAGGCGGCAAGAGATTTCGCTGAAACAGAGTTGCTACCTGGAGTTATTGAGCGTGATGATAAACAAGAATTCCCAATGGCTCAAGTACGAAAAATGGGAGAGCTTGGCTTCATGGGACTCATGGTAGACCCCAAATACGGAGGGGCCGGCATGGATACCATTTCGTATGTTTTGGCAATGGAGGAAATCTCAAAGATTGATGCATCAGCCTCTGTAGTTATGTCGGTAAACAACAGCTTGGTTTGTTGGGGACTTGAAACCTACGGCACAGAAGAGCAGAAGCAAAAGTTTTTGGTGCCATTAGCGCAAGGAAAGATTCACGGAGGTTTTTGTTTGTCTGAGCCTGAGGCAGGAAGTGATGCTACGTCGCAAAAAACCACAGCAATCGATATGGGTGACCACTACTTGTTGAACGGCACTAAGAACTGGATTACCAATGGTGGAACAGCAGACACATTCTTGGTTATTGCACAGACTGATGTTGAAAAGGGTCACCGAGGTATCAACGCATTGATTGTTACCAAGGACATGCCTGGTTTTACGGTTGGAAAGAAAGAAGACAAGTTGGGTATCCGTGGGTCAGACACGCACTCACTTATGTTCCAAGATGTAAAGGTTCCCAAAGAAAATAGAATCGGAGAAGACGGGTTTGGTTTCAAATTCGCTATGAAGGTTCTTGCCGGTGGGCGAATTGGTATTGCTGCACAAGCTCTGGGAATTGCGAGTGGAGCATACGAAAGAGCATTGGCTTATTCGAAAGAGCGCAAGGCTTTCGGTACTGAAATTAAGAACCACCAAGCTATCGCATTCAAGTTGGCAGATATGGCTACAGAGATTGAAATTTCTCGATTGTTGTGCCTAAAGGCTGCTTGGTTGAAGGATCAAGGAAAAGACTACGCCAAAATGAGCAGTATGGCTAAGTTGGTTTCTTCTGAGACAGCAATGAAGACAACTGTCGAGGCTGTTCAAGTTCATGGCGGTTACGGATACGTAAAAGAGTACCACGTTGAACGACTCATGAGAGACGCGAAAATCACACAGATATACGAAGGAACATCAGAGATTCAGCGAGTTGTAATTTCTCGCGATGTACTGAAGGACTAATTCATAAACGCTACGATAAAAAAAGGCTCGGAGAAATCCGAGCCTTTTTCATTTTATAAAACGAGGTAACTAGTGTATTACCATAATTTTCTGTGTGCTCACTCCGGCATCAGTATCTAGCTTCAAGATGTAATTACCTTTTGCTAGGTCAGAAACGTTAATACGCATTGTATTTCCATTCAGACCGTTTGAAGCGGCTACTTCGCGTCCTTGCAAGTCAAGAACAGAGTAGCGGTTTACAACAACGTTAGAAGGCATTTCTACGTTCACAACGTCAGAAACTGGGTTTGGGTAAACCCTACCTCCTAAACTTGAAATAGATTGTGCGCTCAACTCTGCTGTCGTGTAGTAACCCATGGTTACAGCAAGTCTTGGACAAACATAACCTTGGATAGTGTCCACCCAGGTACGTCCTTTTTCTGGTGACATGTCCGGGTTAGATTGCAGCGATGCCATGTGGGTTGTAACACCAGGTTGAACCTCAAACTTCGCATTTGGAGAGTTTGGATCCCACCACTGCCAAGGACCTGCTTGGTTTTGGAATACAGAAGCTCCTGCAGCCAAGTCAATTGGGAACAAGCCCTCAAGGTTTGTGCTAACGGTAATTTTATCACGTGGAGCAGGGTAGATGTAATCAAACTCTTTTCCGTAACGGCTACGAGCCATTTTGGTGTATGGGTCGTCCCCCATGTCTTTAAAGGCGTCATTCAACCCAAGCGCATTGACTTTCACCATGTAAACATTCGAACCTTGTACATCAACAACGTCTTCTTGTGTTGTTGGTACGATAACTGTTCCTTCGCCAAATGGAGCAAATGGGTCGCGAATTGCTTGAAGTGCAATGATTGGTGCGTCGCCGGCTTCCAACCACGAGGTGTCTGCAAGCGCTCCCCCGGCAGCAACCGCCGCAGAGATGTCCATGCTCGCACGTGGTGGTCCGTATAGAGTTAATGCAGCTCCTTGACCAGAACCATCAATTCGCCCAACAACTGCCGTGTCAATAAATGACTTTTGTGTTAAAGGGTTTTGGAACCTAGTTAGGTTCATTTCTTCGTACTTGTCAAGCGTGTTGTATGCTAATGCGATGTAACCACCAGTTCCTTCTCCATATAGAACGATTTTGTCCGCATCAATACCATAGGTGTTTGAACCTCCGGCATCAAGTCTCAAGCCCATTACACATTGCTTGATATCTTGGATTGAACGGTAAACCGCGTTTAACAAAGTTCCACGTCTTTCAAACTCACCAGTAGGGCCGGAAGCCAATGGATTCCACCCAAGGCGGTAATCCGCAGATATCGCTACATAACCACGTTTCGCCCATCCTTGACACAACACGATTGCAGAGCTATCTACTTTCGTTCCAACCGGACTACCATTTAGTGGACTAGGCAGGAAGTTACCTGTGTGCAGATAAATGATAACAGGACGCTCAGTTACATTGTCCATTGACATTTTTGGTGCGTAAACATCCATCTTTACGTCTTGAACCTTGATAACTGAAGTTGTATCTGCAAGGTTGTAGTGCGTTGCAGGAATAGATCCACCAGTTGCTAGTGCGGTTTTAATGGCCACTAACTCTAATCCAATTTTCGCTTGAGAAGCACCTGATAATCGAGTAGATCTCAAGAAATCAATATTGGTTGCATACGTAACATCCGAAGTAACCTCGATGTCACTATCGCCGAATACCTCGTCGATGTACCTGTTCTGTGCTGAAACGTTCAGGCTAGCAACCGTTAAGCCTAGAACACACAATAAAGCGTAAACTCTTTTCATATAACTATTATTCATACTTTCACCAAATTTAATAAAAGGTTATCAATGTTAAAACCTACTTTCCGTCAATATCGACTAACACAGAGAAATACGCTAACCTACCGACGTAAGGTCCTCCGTAAACTTGATAGTTTACGTTGTTAAATACTGTTCTGCGGTGGCTGCCTTCAGCATCGAACAGAGGTAATATCCCCATGATATTTGAGGCACCCAGCTTGAACGTGGTGTTGCGTTTCTCCCATTCATAATTCACTTGTGCATCAACCATATCGTAGCGTGGTATAAATCCGGTGAATTGTGGCGACCCCTCAAACACAAAACCATCTATCCACTTGTAGTTAATTCCAAATCCAAAGTTCTCTCCTTTTATCTTAGGCAGCTTAATTTTTCTACCTGTTAACGACAGGTTAAACTTATGTTCTGGCGTGTTGAAGGCCGGAATAATTGGGTCATCTGCACCCTGTTTGTTCAGAACGTTCCAAGAGTAGTTGCCACCCAAAGCCATTTTGTCAAAATAGTAATTCGCGCCAATAGATGCGCCTTGTGTCGTTACGGCTGATTGAGCGTTTGCGGCAACGCGATATACTTCGATGCCACCAAGGGGGAATCCTGTTTGCTGGTCAAAGTTGGCATCCAATCCAATATTGTACCCAATAAAGTCACGGTATAATGTGAAATAGTAGCCGATATCAACGAATAAAGAATTCTCTAACAACGAACCTTTGTAACCCACTTCTACTGTACGGGCTTTTTCTGGGCGAATAGGGTCAACATTGAAATAACTGAGCTGATCTAAGTTCAATCCATTATTTCTGTAATCATTAAATGAGCCAATGGTTATGAGCGAATCATACCCTTCTAAGTTACCAATAAGTGTTGCCCTACCTACGTCATAGAATAAGTATTGGTCGGCAAGTGTAGGGTTTCGAATCGCGGAAGAAAAAGAGACACGATACGTGTGCTGTTTCGTTGGAAGCCAAATTACTGATGCGGCCGGTGATAATAGGAAATTAAAATTCTGATTTTTATCTAAACGTGTTGTAACATTTAGTTTTAGTCGGTCATCTTTCATCGACTTCTTAAAACCTCCGTACAAACCGAATTCATAGTTCGTAATAACAACATCGCCGGTATCATTCAAGATCGTTCCTTTCGAGTCCGGACGATATAATCTGCCGTTACCTCCAACTATGATTTCACCATACTTTTTGTGGAACTGCTTTTCACCATGCAAATGATACAAAGAGGATTTGTCGTAAAACCGTGTTCCATTATCGGTAAACAACCTGCTGGTTACGTCGCTGAAAATACTGTCGAAATTCTCGTCTGTTTCGCCAAAGCGAGGCAGTGTACCACCACCACCGGCTCCGTCCACAAATTGTCTATTTTGCCCATGCCACTTCGTAAGGGAGTCTTGATATTGAGCGAGGAAGGGATCTAAAACATTCGTTGCCCAGCTGTCAACCGTTCCATGTGTGTTCGGGTTGAAGAACGGGTATTTTGGTAGTGATTCTACTTGTCTTTTGTAGCGCAGTAACCTCCAGTTGGTTTTGTACGCGTTGTTCCACGAAGAGTTTGATTTACTGAGTTCATTTAACCGAAACGCCGTGGATACAATGTCGTACGTGTTCCCAGCATCTTCCGAAGTTGAGTACAGTCGGATAAAGAAGTTGTCTTCTTTTCGCCATTCGATTTTGTGCTGCCAAAACTTAATGTCTTGTAGGCGATACCGGTTATCGCCTTGATACACGGTTGAACCTCCCCCAAAGTTAAAAGCGTAGATAAACTCAGTAGTGTCTTTTGTGCGGTAGTGTGCAGCGGCGTTTAATTTCAGGTTTTCGGTGCTGTAGTCAACCAAATCAACCTCTCGATATCCTGTGCGATAGAAGTATCCAAGTCCCGGGTTTTCAAGTTTTGAAAACGACGACGTGTAATTGTTGTTTGTTTCGAAGCTTTCGTCTCCATATACGTTTACTGCATCATATCCACCCGGATTTCCTTCACCATATTCACTGTCAATTGTTGGCGAGTAGTTGTCCGCCACCCAGTCTTGCGCATTCAGGTACAGCGCACCAATCTTATAAGCAAACCGCTCTTTGCCCTTTTTGTCTTTAAGGGCGTCCGCCCAGCGGAAGGCTACCTGACCCATTTGGCGCTCACCACCCTTGGCTTCAACCATCAAACCTTGGTAGTCAAATGGATTTTTAGTTTCCATGCTAATTACACCGTTAAACGCGTTTGGTCCATAAAACGCACTGCTGGCCCCTGCGATAATATCTACTCGCTTAATATCTAAGTCGTTTGCCCCCAAGAAGTTACCCAAGGCAAAATTTAGTCCGGGACTTTGGTTGTCAACCCCATCAATGAGTTGTAAGCTTCGCACAGGACTCGTACTATTAAAACCCCTCGTATTCACGACTCGAAACCCTAAACTAGCGGCTGTGATATCTACGCCTTTCAAGTTCCCAAGACTCTCGTAAAACGAGGCTGCAGGAGCCTCTTTTATGGCCTTAAGTCCCAAAGACTCTACGGTTAAAGGTGTTTCTTTCTGTTTTTCAGAGACACGATCCACTTTTACCACCGTTGTTTTTAAACTGGCGCGATCGGCTTTCAACTGAATCTTAATGTTTTGACTTGCTGAGCTTACCACGTAATTAGATTCCTTGAACCCTTGATATGAAACTTTGAGAGTCGCAGGAAGTTTCTTAAGCTTTATCGTAAACCGGCCATCTTCATCCGTGGTGGCCCCATTTTGCTCTCCCACAACTAAAACATCAGCCGCGATAAGTGGCTCATTTTGCTCGTCTGTAACCACACCACTAATGGTTTGACCCCAAACAGGTAGTTGCACAAATAACAACAGGCCGAGAATAATCTTCCGATGAAATTGCATAACGGGGAAATTACACCAAAAATCATTTTTCGGGAAATTAGGAAGTGTCAAGATTACACATTGTTATAATTTTGATTCATGAGAAGACAATTCTGGCCTATACTCACATGTGTCACTCTTTTTTTGGGGTGCACCGAAACGACCGAGAACCCCAATGAATTTATTGGTTTGTGGCGCATGGAACTCCGTATAGAAGGTGAGAACAAAGACATACCATTTTTCCTGGAGTTTATTTCCAGGAACGACTCCTTAATCGCGGCGGTTTGGAATGGAGATGAGTGTATTATTCATCAGGAAGTTCGCATTAACGATGACAGTGTGCACATTAAAAGCCCTGTGTTCAATACAGAAGTGCACCTTAAGCACAACCAGAACACACTTACCGGCTACTGGAAGGACTATAGCAGAGGCAATCAATATGTGTTGCCGTTGTCTGGCAAATACAACTTAAACCAACGTTTTAAGTTTAGCGACTTCCCTTCAACCGCGGCAGATGGTATTTGGGAGGTGCACTTCAGTCCAGAAACGGAGGAGAGCTACCCAGCAGTTGGTTTGTTTAAGACTGAACAGCACAGCATGCAAGGAACGTTCTTAACAGAAACAGGAGACTATCGATTTTTGGACGGAGGATTTGCCTCTGACAGCTTAAAACTATCTGCCTTTGACGGTTCACACGCATTTTTGTTTGAGGCCGAAATGTTTGACGACACACTCAGAGGTTGGTTCTACAGTGGCAGCCACTGGAA
>CAJXLR010000011.1 GCA_913056425.1 uncultured Bacteroidota bacterium | reverse complement strand
GTGGTAGAATTAGTTTTTCCGAGTTCATGGCGATGATCAAGAATATTCTCAACGACGCTAAGGTTAGCATTGACAACAAAGCGCTGAATGCGGAGATTGAGAAGGCACAGGAGATACAGGAAGTGGCCATGGAGCAGAGACCTGAGGTCGAAGAAGCAGAGGAGAAATTCCAGACCGGGCGCGAGACCGTGAAAGGCAACCTGCGCATCGCCGCACCATTGAGCTTCGGGTCGCTTGTCCATGGGGTTCCCCATGTGTAATTCGCCCAAAACATTCCGGTAAAAATTCCCATCAACCCGAACATCAGCCCAACTTTCGCAAAGGCATTCGCTTTTACGTCGAATCGTTTATCCTCTGAGTTTAAGTATCTAATGCTGTAGACAAAGGATATCAGAAGAATTGTCATCATGGTAAGCCACATTGGAACATGAAAATTCAAGTTGCGAATGGTTTCGTAAAGGATGTATCGGTACGGGAAACTAAAGAATTGCTGTTCCAAGCGCTGAGGTCTAACCTCGGGAGCAGGAATTGAAGTCAGTGTATTTGACGAGTCACCTACTACACGTGTTCGAAGGACATCAACACCTAAATACATCCCATGGTACTCGTCCTCCAAAATTAGCGTAGAACTGCCAACGTTGGTCGTGTCAAACTGCAGCGGAATGCCATCAAAGGTGAGTTTGAGTCGTTGAGGAGCTAGAACAGATACTTCTTTTGCAAGCACCAACGAGTCACGAATCTTTAACCAAGCGTGTGCGGAATTGCTTAATTCACCGTACGATGTGTTGTACGTCTCTACAGTGATTTCGAAGTCCGAATTAATGGTTACTTCCGAAGGAGAAATCCCAACAACTCCCGGACCTACCTTGGTAGTGGTGCCTACAAATATGCTGTAGAGAACCAAGAGGATACCCACAACTTTCCAGCTGTATGATTTGAACGCCTTCATTCGACGCGCAAAGATAGCCGAATTAGAAGAATGCCCGAAGGGATTTAGTACGAGTAATGTGTCACATCGAGATATGACATAGACCAAACAGGAAGTGGATTATTCGACTTCTTGAGCGTCGAATTCGCGATTCCGTGTACCGTTGATGTACTGAGAGACAAATGCATCGTCAATTCCAATGGTTTTTATCTCTTCATTAAACTGTTTCGCACTTTCTAGATCTCTGAAATATCCTATGACATATCTCTTTCCACCATCCTGATTTTCAGCACGTATGGTTCGTACACGGCTGTTGAATTCGTCTAATTGCAGTAGTTTGAAGAAACCAATTTGTACCGCATAAACCGTTCCCTCAGGTATTTCCGTGGAGCCTTTAGCCTTTAAGTTGTTGTACTTCTTACTCAACACAATAAACGAATCGCGCAGTGCTCGCATTTCATCATTTTGTTCATCCAGACGCTTTGTGAGTTCCCCGATGGTTTCGTCGCGTTGAGCAATTTCCTCCTTGTTACGAGTCTTCATCTTTTTGTACTGTGCCGGGTCTTTTTTGTACCGCTTAATCTCCTTTTTGAGGCGCTTTTTTTCCACTTTTGAAAGGTTCTGTGCTGATGCAATCTGTGTAGTAAAAACTCCTGCTAATACTAAGGTGATGATTCTAACTATTCTCATGTCTGTATAGGTGTTAAACCGCAATTATACATTTGGCGCACTTCCTTGCCATGTTGGTTTGTCCATACCCAAGCGCTAGCATCCAGAATAGTGGACTCAATGGTCGGACTTGTTTCTGTCAATTTTCATCTTCGTATTGATGCCAAATTGATAAAATAGAGTCTAACTTTGCCCGCAAAAATAGACTCATGGAATATCGCATAGAAAGAGACAGTATTGGAGAGATTCAGGTTCCTGCCGACAAATATTGGGCGGCTCAAACACAACGATCACTTCAGAACTTTAAGATTGGCGACCAACGCATGCCTATTGAAATCATTCGCGCATTTGGAGTATTGAAGAAATGTGCAGCAATGACTAATGCGGAACTAGGTGTGTTGTCTCAAGAAAAATGTGACCTTATCGGTAGGGTTTGTGATGAGATTATTGAGGGTAAACTTGATGATCAATTTCCATTAGTTATTTGGCAAACCGGTTCCGGTACACAGTCTAACATGAACGTGAATGAGGTGATTGCCAACCGAGGACACGTTTTGTCTGGCGGGAAGCTTTCAGATGAGAAAAAAGTGTTACATCCGAACGATGATGTTAACAAATCTCAGTCGAGCAACGATACCTTCCCTACGGCCATGACCATTGCGGTTTATAAGCAAATGGTCGACTTCGCGATTCCGGGTATTCAGGTGTTGAAAGACACATTTAAGAAGAAAGCTCGCGACTTTAAAGACGTCGTAAAGATTGGTCGTACGCACTTTATGGATGCAACGCCTCTAACCCTTGGCCAGGAATTTTCCGGCTATCACCGCCAGTTGGTTTTAAGTATTGCAGCGATTGAAAAAGCAATGGAGACTGCATCAGAGTTGGCGCTTGGGGGGACTGCTGTTGGGACTGGATTAAATACGCCGAAAGGTTATGCGGAGCTTGTTGCAACAAAAATTGCACAAGAAACCGCGTTACCATTAGTAACTGCTGAGAATAAGTTTGAAGCACTTGCTGCACACGATGCCATGGTAGAATTACATGGTGCGTTGAAACGTGCGGCTGTCAGCTTAATGAAGATTGGCAACGATATTAGAATGCTTAGCTCCGGTCCTCGCAGTGGAATTGGGGAAATCATTATTCCTGCAAACGAACCGGGATCGAGTATCATGCCGGGCAAGGTAAATCCTACCCAAACAGAAGCGCTAACCATGGTTTGTGCTCAAATCATGGGGAATGATGTAGCGGTTTCTGTAGGTGGAAGCAACGGACATTTTGAGTTGAACGTATTCAAACCGATGATTGCAGCCAACTTGTTGCAATCTGCCAGAATCTTGGGTCAGGCTTGCTTGAGTTTTAACGATAATTGCGTTTCAGGGATTGAGCCAAATCATGCAGAGATCAAGAACAAAATGGATAACTCTTTGATGCTTGTTACCGCTTTGAATACGCATATCGGATACGACAATGCGGCTAAGATTGCCAAAAAAGCGCACGCAGAAAACACTACGCTGAAAGCAGCTGCCTTGTCGTTGGGATTACTCACTGAAGAACAATTTGATCAGTGGGTGCGTCCAGAGGACATGGTTGGAGAGGTTGAGGTGTACTAGGCTAGTCAGTGTAAAGGTACAGGCCGTTTGAGGTAGCCAGCCAGCATCGCCCTTTTTCATCTACATCTAATGCTCGGATAGAATTAGCGCCGAGATAATCACTTAGGTCTGCAATCAAGAGTAATTCTGAGTTGGCCCAGGTGTAGATTTCTTTCTCGGTGGATAGAAACACTGTATTCTGATTAATGGTGGATGACGTGAACTCCCAGTTGTTGGCATTATCGACAATCCAACTGCCGTGCACTCGAATTGCAAACTGACTTTTGGTTAAAACGAAAAACAGGGCTCCTTTTCGCCGTATCGCAATACAGCTATCGATTTGAATCCCGATATCAGAATCAAGAAATCTATCGAGACTAAATGAATTCATATGTCGCGTTAATTGCCCAATGCCTTTTGTTTTGGTGCCAAAGTAGAGCGTATCACCCCAGCCGGCACAGGCCGTATACTCAACAAGTTGGACCGGGTTGTTTGCAAAATATGCCGATCCATTCCGAAACATTGTGGGAGAGAAAGAGACGAGGGTTAAAGGGGTGTCTACATTAAAAACTCGAAGACCGCCAATTCCTTGTTTAATCTTAAGAGTCGTGGCATCGTGGTGGATTAAGCCATTGGTGCTCTCGCCAATGATGACAGTGCTGTCGTTGCTCGACTGGATATCTACTATTCGATCTGTGCGAATCCAAGAGTTTAATTGATTCAAATAGTTTAGAGAAGAATCATTCCGGTCCAATAGGATTAAGTTTTCCTTATTGTCCAACATGTAAGCACGGTTGTAATCTACTGCTACATCAAGAATATCTCGATCTGGTAAAATGAGTTGTATGTTTTTGGGAGAGGTTCCGCTGTACAATGGATCATTCTCGCAACTCGAGTACAATGTAATTAGCGAGATACTCAGAACAAGCACATGAAGGTATTTGCTATTTTGGTCTATCACGATGCAACCTTTAGGTCAGTTTTTGTGTCAAGTAAGTGATTGATTTTCCCATTTAACACACACAAGCTAACTTTAACGAACTGTAGTATGATCCTTCTTGAAAAATTACCTAAGTCTGTTGGTATTTTCATTTTGTTCATGTCTTTGGCAACTCTCTCCTTTGGGACCGCGAGCGTGGGAACCGAAGTACACTATCAGGAGATAGATAGTCTGGTTTATCGCGTTGATTTTGTCTTTTACAGAACATGTCAGGCCGTTTCTGTTTCTGATCCCCGTGATGCGCAGGTGATTTGTGCAAGTTCTGGTCAGAAACAAGCGCTATCGCCAACGTTCCGAACCGGAAACTTTCTCAAGGTTTTTTGCGATGCTCGGGGCGATCAATGTGGAGGCAAACTCAATTCATCCCGTTCGGGGGACGGTGTAGAAAAACTGATTTTCTCCGATACGGTTGACTTTAAAACATCCCCATTCAGTAGTTTTATAACGAATGGATGCACTGAAATCCGTTTTGAGTTCGGGGGATGTTGCAGACCTGGAAACCTGAATTCCGGTGCAGGGAATACGACATACTACAATTTTGCTACACTTAATCTTGGTGCCAGAAATTCAACACCTGAGTTTACGATAGAGCCACCTACTCAATTGTTGTTGAACCAGCCGGTTAATATAAATCTAGGGGCAATTGACCCGGAAGGGGATTCTTTGAGTTATTCAATGGGGACCGTTATGACCAAGTTTGGAACTTCGGCAACATACATTGGTGCGTTAACCCCTCAGGTACCACTTGCGGTTTATTATCCGGGAAACTTGAAATATCCATACAGTAATCCAGCGGCTAATCCACCTATTGGTCTTCACCTGGATGATGCTGCCGGTCAGCTAACATTTACTCCTGTTGGAAAAGATTTTTATGGAATTATCCTAATTGAAGTAACCGAATGGCGGAAAGATAAAAGTACAGGGAAACACGTTGCGATTGCAAAGACTCGCAGGGAGTGGAATGTTAATGTTTTAGCCTATCCAAACCATTCGCCTGCTCTTGTTGGTAATTTTAACAACACCTTCTGTGAAGGTGATAAAGTCGTGTTTGACTTAAAAACCAAGGACCCGAGTTATGTTGAACCGCCGCCTGGTCCTACATATACCGATACAACCACCATTAACTGGTATACGTCACTCTCAAGCCCAACCATTTCAAAAGTTGACACGTCGCGAGAACTCGGACTGCATATGGAGTGGCAGACCCAAAGCGGAGATGCGAGTACTAGGCCATATCTTCTGTACGTGCATGCCACAGACAATAGATGCGGCTACCGCTCGCATGTTTCAAATGCTATTCAGTTCAATGTGAGTGAAGCTCCAGATACATTTTCACTTAATGTAGATTCCCTGGGTTGTGGTTTTTATCGAGTTTCATCCAGCTATTTGCAGAAGGATACTTCGGGGGTGAGATGTGAGGTATCTGTCAGGTCGAAAAAGAATCTTGCCACCATTCATGTATTTGGTGGTGGAAGTAAGTCGAACCGGTGGAACGGTTTGATCGATGTGAACTCAAATGACACCTATTACATCGATTACAAGGTATCTGTAAACTCAAAATGCTTCAAGGTAAGGAGTGACAGCTTTGTTGTTGCCGATATGGCTGAGCACAAGATCAATAGCGATACGACAATATGTTATCCTGTTGCTGGAATTGACCTGAGAACTTGGGAAGCTTCCACATCTAAAGGAGGTGCATGGAAGAATCTTACAGCCTCTGGCACAATTGACACAATGGGTTTATACCAGCCCGGAACGGTAACAAAACCTACAATACACGAGTTGCAATATGCCTTCACCAACAAGTCTTCAAACTGTGTAAGTGTAAACAACATTGAAGTCACCGTATTGCCGCTGTCTGCCGTGGAGATAGAAGATTTTCAGGTTTGTGAGGATTACGATACGCTACTATTAAAGCAATACATTGTTAAGCGCCCAACCTCGAGTTTGGGTATATATAATTGGTCTTGCGTTGATTGTGGTCCATACGACTTTAGTAAGATTCTGATTGATGTTGATCCAAGCCTTTTAAAGCGTTACGCGTTCGACATAAATCAAATTTCGTCAAAGCTTGGATCCAAAAGTGGTGACTCCATCGTCTTTGAATTGAATTATGTTAATGAATATGGTTGTTCCAATAGAGATACAGCCACTTTGGTCGTGGGAACACGATTGAATATAAGCTACGACAGCTTGGACGAGCTTTGCTGGGATCAGGGTTTAATCGATTTAACACAGTTAGCTAATTTCAGTGTTACGACTTCTTTAGATAAATGGGACCATGCTTCCGGGCCTGGATATGGCAGTTCAATCGACTTGGGATACGCCATAAACAACGACACGTTAAACACGTGGTTGTTGCCAAATCCGGGAAGCAATGGCTCAACGAAATATCTAATCTATCGATTTGTAAATCATAGACCATGTTGGGAAAGAATACCTTTTGAGCTCACAATTAACGGCTTACCGGAACCTCAGATTAATACAAGGAATCTCCAGAAATATGTGGGCCAAGCACCTTACCTATTTTGTGATCTGGATGAAAAAATTAGTATGACGGCAAATGTGTCAGGAGGTATGTGGTCTTCGGCTCCAGACAGTTTGTTTAGGGGTAACGTGTTAGAACCGTCCTTGGTGGACACGTACAACCAAAATCAGAAAATCTACTACCATTACGTGGACCTTAACGGTTGTGCAGGTTCTGATTCTACCGAGGTAATTATACATCCACAACACGAATTGTCATTACCTGATGATACAGCGTTAACGTGGTTTGGTGATCCGATGTCTATTAACACCAAAGCGACATATAGGCACACAAGTGGCGTTTTATGGATCCCGTTACGCGGTGGGAGCGTAGATGATCCTAGTGCGGATGAGGTAGAATATAGCTTTACTACTTCGGGAGATAGCATTTTTACACACCTACTTTACTGTCAAACCCTTCAGACGTCAGGTAATGTTTGCCCGTTTCAAGATGCTACGCAACAAATAATTGTTCATCCAAATCCATGTATGGATATCGACATGGAGTTTGACTTGGCGAGTAAAAAATTGACTGTTGCACCAACACATAAACACATCAAAAACTTTAGGTGGAGCGTCGGTAACGAGCAATCAACAGACAGCATAGCTGAATTCGATTTATCGGCTTATGGAGATACGATTCTTACGGTTTCCTTAGTGGCCATCAATCAACTGGGTGATTCGTGCAAGAGCTACAATAAAATTAATTTGGCGAATGGAAGCATAAATCAATTGGCTCTAAATTTAAGGCTGTTCCCCAATCCAACTAATGGAATGCTGTCTTTCGACTTGCCCAATTCAGTTGTTGCTCAATCTCTGAACTTGAATCTGTATGATCAGAAAGGTGTCTTGGTCTCAAGTTTCTTGACAGGGGATAATCAAATAGATGTTAGCCACTTAGCGACGGGAATCTACTCCATCGTGATTCCAGTTGGCAAGAATGTCTATGTAGGACGAGTTGTGAAACAGTAGTAATAGCGATGAGTATTGATTATTGGAAATTTCCTAGGTCTTCTGCTTTTCTTTTTTCGCAGAAGGGAAAAGAAGGTTGTTTAAGATAAGCCTGTAACCTGGGGAGTTTGGGTGCAGCGATAAATCCGTTGGTGGTTCATCTACTAAGTGCCTGTAATCTTCTGGATCATGACCGCCATAGAAGGTCCAAGTACCTTTTCCCATGGTGCCGTGTAGGTAGCGCACTTCGTTAAGCGATTTATTCTCACCCATGATTATGGCGTTGCTCTTAACCACCTCTTTCTTGAACGCAGTGGTCTGTCCCATAAAGCCTTTAATCACTTTCTCGTGATTTTGTGTAAGAATGGTAGGAACAACATCCCACTTTGCAGAGAATTCATTGAGCACAAATACATCGTTCTGCTCGGTAACTCCGCGAGTTACAGGATTTACATCGATGTTGGAGTATTCGTAAACATACGGGTTGCGTTCTAGCTGAATGCCTTTGAACGCAAAAGTCTTGTCGTAATCCAACTTCTGTTGGGCTTGAGGATCAGCCGGGTCACCGTCGTACATGTCCTCACATATGTCTACACCATCTGCAGCCAAGGCAATGTCATAGCTGTCCGTGGCGCTACACATGGCAAATAAAAATCCTCCACCTAGAGTGAAATCTCGGATCTTTTTGACAACTGCTAACTTCAGTTCCGATACCTTCTCAAACCCATGTTTAGCAGCCATTTCTTCTGCTTCCTTTACCTGAGCCTTATACCAAGCGGCGTTCCGGTAGTGCGCATAAAACTTTCCGTACTGTCCGGTAAAATCCTTATGGTGCAGGTGAAGCCAGTCATAAAGGGGGAGGTCTCCGTTCAATACTTCATCATCAAATACTTTATCGTACGGTATCTCGGCATATTCCAACACCATGGTTACGGCATCGTCCCAAGGTTGTGACGATTTTGGTGTGTAAACAGCAATCTTCGGAGCGGTTCTCAGTTTTACGATAGAAGCATTAACCACCGGGTTTTCAATTTCATTCCGAATGGATTGTGCTTTGCTGTCTGAGATGACTGAGAAACTCACACCTCGGAGCAAGCATAGTTTTTCAAATTCGTCGTAATGGGCGGTCATAAACGAACCGCCTTTGTAGTTCAATAACCACTCAACCTCTTTGTCAAATTCTAAAATTGAGTATGCAATACCATATGCTTTGAGGTGGTCTTTCTGACCTTCGTCCATTGGTATTAAAATGTAGTTCGCGTAGCTGCTGCTTGCTGCAATAAGGAAAGCTGTAAGTGCGAGTAATCTTCTCATAAACTACTGAATTGAACTACCAAGTTGTGTTCCTAAATAAACGAGAAACAAACCTACGATATTACTTATCAATACATAGGATGCGAATTGAGTAAACGCCCCTTGTTGCAAAAGCTTGTAACCATCTAATCCGAAACTGGAAAATGTTGTAAACCCTCCCAATACACCTATAATCAATAGAGACTGAATCCATTCAGTTCGTCCGGCTATTTGCCAGAAAACACCAATCGCAAAACAGCCGACTAAATTAACAGTGATTGTCGCCCAAGGGAAACCACTGGTGCTCGAATACATCAATGAGACGAGATATCGGAGACCTGCTCCAATTCCGCCACCAAGAAATACATAGAGTAAATTACTCATCAAAATACTTGTATCTAAACCACGTTTCGCGCTCTAGCGCTCCAAATTTATTGTAGTAAAAAGCCTTCACAGGCAGACCTGTTTCATCGTAATAAAACTCGGCCGCTAAGTTGTTTAGCTCATCCTTGGTCTTAACAATTTGGTCTTTGTCGTTGTATTCGAAACGTGTAATGTTATCGCTGTCATAACCAAGGAAGTAAATGAATTCGGAGCGGACCAAGCGTCCTTTTTCATCATACCGATTCGATACCATGTTCACGGCTTTGTTTTCTACGGTATTCATAGTTTGCGACTTTTTGAGTCGCCCGTCTACATAGGTGTAATCGGTTCTTAAATATAAGGTGTCGCCATTGTTTATCTCCACCGTAAACATAGAGTCGGGCTTATCAACGGGGCCAAAATATTTGTTTTGTACAATCACCGTTGCGCTTGGCTCAAAGAATGTGTTTTCCTCTCGAATGGTTCGGCCAAACTCATCGGTTGTCATGTTTAAGTTCGAAATGATTTGCTCATTTTGTTCCGTCAATATTTTGGTAAGGTGCCCCTTATCGTTGTACTGGTATTTGATTTCATTTACGATGTCCCAACCTTGGCAGTGATAGTCCATTTTGATGTACGTGGGTTGTCCTTTTTTATTCACGTCTTTCACAGAGGAAAGGCACGTGTCGTTTGATTTTTCAAAGCCAACCATTCGTACCCAGGTCTCAACACTTTTTACATTGTTGGTGCGGTATAGGGCACTATCGCTCGTTTGTGTAAATCCTAATGAGCTAAAGCCGAGTACTAAGACCCAAAGGAAAATGTATTTTGTTTTTATCATTCTATCTCATTGCTCGGGCATAAGGTACAGCAGACAAGTCTGCAAAGTCTTTCGCCTCGAATTTAAAATAAGCAGCTTGAGCAATCATGGCTGCGTTGTCTGTGCAATATTCTAGCGATGGGATGTAAACTTCCCAATCATTCTTTGCGGCTACTGCTTTGCGCAGGCCTGAGTTGGCAGAGACGCCTCCGGTTATTGCAACACGGTTTATACCGGTTTCGTTTACCGCTGCTGTTAACTTTCTCATCAGATAAGACACAATGGTGTGTTGAATTGATGCACAGATTTCGTTCAAATGTTGTTCCACGAAATCAGGTTCTTCCTTTACACGGTCTCGGATAAAGTAAAGCACGGCAGTTTTAAGTCCTGAAAAGCTAAAATCAAGTGCGCCAACTCGAGAATCGGGGAACTTAAATGCATTGGGATTTCCGGTCTGAGCAAGCTTGTCAAGTACCGGACCTCCAGGATAGGGGAGCCCCAGCATCTTAGCAGTTTTGTCGAACGCTTCACCAGCCGCGTCATCTTTGCTTTCACCCAAAACTTCAGTGGTTTGAGGGTCAACAGTCTTTAGTATCTGTGTGTGACCTCCGCTCACCAACAAGCTGAGAAATGGGAATTTCATGTCTTTATGCTCAATAAAAGGAGCCATCACATGAGCATCCAAGTGATTTACTGCAATCAAAGGGATATC
Organism: uncultured Bacteroidota bacterium; assembly: GCA_913056425.1. Lineage (GTDB taxonomy): Bacteria > Bacteroidota > Bacteroidia > NS11-12g > UBA9320 > UBA987. The sequence goes on along the minus strand of CAJXLR010000011.1, from coordinate 6,730 downwards.
TAATCCGTAGCTAAGCGACTTGGCGAAGCTTGCCCCAACCATGAGTGAACCCATTAAACCTGGTCCTTGTGTGAAAGCTATGGCAGATAAATCACGTTTAGCTACTCCCGCATCCTTGAGCGCTTTGTCGACAACTGGTACAATTTGAGACTGATGAGCTCTGGAGGCAAGTTCAGGAACCACTCCACCATATGCTTCATGGACATCCTGTCCGGCAACAACATTTGAAACGATTTTCCCGTTCACCATCACAGATGCTCCGGTGTCGTCACAGCTCGACTCAATGGCAAGAATATTGGTGTCTTTTATTTGGGGCACGTTTTGTGTCTATTAACCTGAAATGATAGCAGAATCGCTAACTTCGAACTCTTGAAAAATGTTTTGTCAAAGATAGCAAAAATAGGCCTCAGGGTGATTTTCATCCTGGTTGCCTTGCTCATTTTGACATCTATCATTATCTCCATTCCGTCAGTTCAAAAAGCAGTGGTTGGCCGAGTTACTTCGTCCTTATCTGAAGAGCTTGATGCAGAGGTCTCAGTTGGTGGTGTTCATGTCTCATGGAATGGGGAAATACGACTTTACAACGTATTGATGAATGATCGGGCTGGCGACACCATGTTCTATGTCGGTAGTCTCGAAGCGCGAGCGTTGTCCTATTCGTCGTCTAAACAAAAAGTTGTATTCGGTCCAGTCGTCATAGAGCGACCCAAAGTGAGATTCCATCAAGGAGAAGGTGATTCGGTCATGAATTTTCAGTTTCTGAGTGATTTAAGTTCCAGAGGCGGAGGCGGTGTTTGGAATATACTGTTTAAACAACTTGAACTTAAAGATGGGAGTTTTGAGTACAAGATGGATGGTTTCACTCCGCCCACTGATCGAAAGTTTGATGAAAATGATTTTGCATTCTACAATATCAACGGGTCGTTCAAAGACTTCTACCTGATTGGCGATTCGCTCGATTTTAAGATTAAAGAATTAACTACGGTAGAGAAGAATGGTCTGAATCTGGACCGCCTTGTTAGTCGTACCAAAATTCACAGTCTAGGCATGGAGTTTGACGACATGCAGCTTCGAACCGAGCACTCATTGATTGAACGATATCTCCGATTCGATTACAATAGTTATCAGTCTTTCCAGCACTTTCTGGATAGTGTCGATATGACCGTAGACTTGGATGAAGCAGTTGTCGATGTACGTGATTTGGAGTACTTCTCCTTCAATCTGTCGGATTACGCCCACAACAACGTGGTGGTCTCGGCCAAAAGCAGTGGACCGGTATCAAGACTAAAGATTCGGGATCTGGATTTGCAAGCTGGTAAACAAACCAAGTTGAAGGGCCGAATGGACATCAAGGGACTACCGGATTGGCAATCGTCATTTGTAGATATACGTGTGAAGCATCTGCACTCGAGCCCTCAAGACGTTCGTCAGATTTTAAATCTGGAGCTAAACGAGAAGTTGAATAAGTTTCAAGAAATTGACTTCAAAGGCCATCTAACCGGTTTCTATACCGATTTTGCCGCGGATGGAAGTTTAAAATCGGCTCTGGGAGAGTTAGACTCACGCATCAATTTCAAGCTTCTTCAAGATAGTGTTGCCCACTACACAGGTACTTTGAACGCGAAAGACTTCGATGCAGGGCAGTTTCTCGGAGAGCCGTCAATTGGTGTTACCACATTTCAGTTTAACCTGGAAGAGGGGAGTGGTTTAACCTTTGAAAACTTAGAGACTCGATTTAAGAGCCACATAGATTACATCGGTTACAATGGTGTGTTGATTCGGGATATCAATGCAAATGGTTTGTTCACCGATAATCGATTTGACGGACAGGCCTGGTTGAATGATTCGAATATTGATTTCTCGTTTGATGGGAAAATTGATTTCAGCAAGCGATTGCCCAAGTACGATTTCTATGCTGATGTGCGCAAAGTGAACCTTAAGCCATTTGGTCTAGATTCGGAGAACACCCGAGTTTCGGTGAAGATAGATATTGATATGGTTGGAGATGATGTCGACAACATCGTTGGAGAGGCACATGTCAAAGATCTGTATGTTAAACGTGCCGGGGATGTCCTTGAGCTCGATACTCTTGAAGTGATTTCGGAGGTAGGGGATTCTACAAGACGGATTGCCTTGTTATCGGATTACATAAAGGGTGAGCTGGATGGTAGGTATAGCCTGAAAGATCTAGAACTTGTATCGGATCACTTTGTCTCTGTTTTGTTCCCGGACTTTTACGATAAGGTTGAATTACCAAGCCCAATAAACGCAAACCTAAGGCTAGAGATAACGGAGAATGACTTGGTAGAATATTGGACCGGTTATCCGATGAAGTTTGGGAATGGACTTATCAAAGTCGCATACAATTCATACGAAGAAAGTTTGAACTCCTTCACGGCTTTTGATGAGGTGTCTTATCAGGATTACAGATTTAAGTCGAATAGTGCCGTAGTGCGAAAGCAGCCTCACCAATTGCTAAATATGAGTGTAGATGTTTTTGAGTTATATGACGGCGATAAACACATGACCAGTGACCTCGTGCTCAACACCTCCATTTTGCCTAACTACGTTGAGTTTATGTTCGACTTTGCTGATATCGAGAACATCATGGCGCTGCGTTCATTTGGGAATTTGAGATTTAACCAAGACAGCATCCAGTTTCAGTTAGAAGAATCCGCACTGTATTTGGACGGTGAGCGTTGGGTAATAGAAGACAATAACCGGGGAATTTGGAAGAACGGAAAGCTTGATTTAAAGAACTTAGTTATTCAGAATGGTGATCAACGACTTGCAATTCGAGGCCTAATAGGGGAGGAGAAAGAAGATCGAGCCGTGGTGCAGACCGAAAACCTCGACTTAGCTAGTTTTAATCCATTGCTCTCCAATTTCGATGTTCAGCTTGGAGGTGTAGCGAACCAATCGATTGAGGTAATTCAGGCTTTGAGTCGACCTGTAGTTCGTGGTGACTTAAAGATAGCACGGCTGGCTATCAATGGCGATACGTTAGGGAATTTTCAAATCAACACTCAAGCGACCGATAACCCGCTTAAGATGTTTGTCACAGCAGAGGTGCAAGAGGGACTGTTCCAAAATGTTACGGCGGAAGGTTGGTTTGATTTAACCACGCCTGAAGGTCGTTTAGATATGGAGATAAGAGCGACCAATGCGGCGGTGAAACCAATAGAGGCCATTTTTGAAGGAGTCGCTTCAAAGTTTGAAGGTAGTGTTGATGGTAGACTATCTCTAAATGGCAGTCTCGATAAACCACGTTTTAAAGGTGTTGTTACCGCCAAGGATGTAGGATTTACTGTCGACTATCTAAATACACGATACTATATCAATGACGCGATTGGCATATCGAATACCTCGCTGGATTTTAGAGGATTGAAGGTGCGGGATAAGTTTAAGAACACGGCTGAGGTTGTTGGTCAAATTAAGCACGATATGTTCGAAGACATGGTCTTAAATGTGAAGGTGCGAGATGCTAAAAACATCATGGTGCTGAACACTACCAAGAAAGACAACGAAATATTCTACGGTACCGGTTTTGCAACAGGACAGGCCTCGTTTGTGGGTCCTATTGATGATTTGTTAATCGACATAAAGGGAAGTACAAATCCGGGTTCCAAGCTCACAATCCCGGTTGTGGATGATACGGACAACTCGATGGTGGATTATATCACATTTAAAAAACCTGTAGACGATTCTGAGGAAGTTGAGGAGGAGCAGGAGACCTCAAAAGCAAAGATGCGCATGAAGTTCGATTTTACATTGACGGAAGTCGCGGAGTTTGTCCTACTGTTCGACGAAGTTTTAGACGATAAAATAACCGGCAGTGGAGTAGGTAATATCAAAATGGAGTACGCAACTGGTGAAGACTTCTATATGTATGGAAGGTTTGAAATCAAACAAGGTATTTACCCATTCTCATCTCCAACATTGGTTTCAGAGAAATTTGAGTTGAAGCCGGGCGGTGCGGTAGTTTGGAACGGAGACCCTTATAACGCACGTTTGGATATTCAAGCAGCTGTTGCCCGGAATCGAGCTAATCCAAAGGACTGGCTGATGGGCGCAGTGGAGGCTACCGAACTCGAACGATATAACACTCAAGTGAAAACCAATGTACTACTTAACGTTAGCGGTGAACTTTTCAGTCCAAATCTAACGTTCGACTGGGAGTTTCCTGATGCGACGGGAACAGGTTTGTCTGAGTTTACCACCATGGTGAAGAAAATTGAGCGCGATCAAGATGAAATGAATCGCCAAATATTCTCGCTTCTCACGTTTGGCTCATTTACGCCTGCAGCGAATTTTGGTTTGGTTGATTTTGGTGAAGGCGCAAATCCGAATGACTATCGAGACATTGTTAGTTCGAGTGTTGGAACGTTTTTATCCAATCAAGTAAACAACTGGATCTCTGAATACGACAAGAATTTGGAGCTGGGGGTGGATTACAAAACTCGAAGTGGAATTACGGATCAAGAACGCGCCGAACTGATTTTATCGGCACGAAGAAAAATTATGAACGAACGTTTAGAGCTTGCAGTTGAGTACAACGCAAACTCCAGTGCAGTGAAGGATCCGTATAAAGTGGACTTGGTTTGGCGACTAAACAAAGAGGGAAATTTGAAACTAAAGGCATATCAGAAAAGAGCAAACGATCCAACGCTAGGAGATGTCTCGAATGTAACCACTACCGGTTTGGGTTTCTATTTCCGAAAGCAGTTTGATCGAATCCGTCTGAGAAAGAAAAAGGTTGATGTGGAGGAGAATTCTACTAATCCTTAGGCCTCTGATTTGTCGCGCAGAGCAGCGAAAGCAAGTACAATCCATCCACCTACAAAAGACAATCCGCCGATGGGGGCAACCATGCCAATGCCCGTTTGTTGAGTGCCTATAAGGAGATAGAGTGAGCCTGAGAACAAAACGATTCCACACAGAAACAATATAGCGGAGACACTGACTAATCTGTGGTTACTTTTCGATAAAAGAATACCACACAGCACAAGTGCAATGCTGTGATACATTTGGTACTTGACAGCAGTTTCGAAGGTATCTGCTCTACCGGTTTTAGTTAGGAATTCTTCGAGGCCATGAGCGCCAAAGGCGCCAATGATCACCGTGATGCCGGCGAGAAATGCGCCAAGGGCAATGAGAGTTCGCTTGTTCATCGTGGCTTTTTATATATCGGTACAGTGCTGCACGGTTCACCGTACATAATGCTTTTCACTATTGGAGTTAGCAACTTTGTCGCTTCGGTATAAACTCCAATGGGCACCTCAAACTTGCTGCAACCTTTAATCACAATGGGTTTGTCTTGGAATTTACTCAGGTCCATCGAGTGCAAGCGGTCTATCATCAAACGTTGTTGTAGATCAGCAGACTTGCCAAAATGAATCGTTTTAGCTTTACCGTTTAGCTTGCTGGAAACCAGCATATATGCCCAAGTTGGGACAATGGCATCGGCACTGCAGTGCAGCGCTACATGCTTGTTTTGGTAGTCATCCCAATTATGTTCCTTAATAAAACCTCGGAAATCTTTCTCACGAAGAATCAGACCTTGAAAGAGGTGTTCTTTCATATCGAATTCTGCAATTTCGGTCTCGTCGTAAAACTCTTCAAGGTCTATGGTCCTTAACGGACTATTCGCAACTCTGTTTACAATTTCATCCATGTTACTCCACTCTACTAATTTTCAAAGCGTTCGTTCTGGATTTCGATAGAATTGGCATACTCGCGGTGTGGACTACGAGGTCACCGGTTTTTACGTATCCGCCATCCTTCAAAATTTGCAATACGTCCCAGATGGTTTTGTCGGTACTTTCCATTCTATCGTAATAGAATACTCGAACGTTCCATACTAGGTTTAACAAACGAAATATGAACTTGTTAGATGTGAAGATAAAGACATCGCATTTCGGACGATAGCTCGCGATTTTAAACGCAGTATATCCAGACTGCGTCATCGACACAATAGCTTTCGCTTCTATCTGCTCACTGATTTGAACGGCTGAGTAACAAATCTGATCCGACAAGAAAGTGGGCGAGCTCTTACTTGGTTTTTTCCCTTTGTGGTAAATATCCCATCCCTCTTCGGTTGATTTGACAATACGTTGGACCGCTTTTACTGCTTCGATTGGGTATTTCCCAACAGATGTTTCTGCACTCAGCATTACCGCATCAGCCCCATCCATAACAGCGTTTGCAACATCGCTGGCTTCTGCTCGAGTTGGACGAGGATTCGAGATCATACTCTCCATCATCTGAGTTGCGATAATTACAGGCTTGGAGAAATTCATACAGCGTTCAACAATCTTTTTTTGCAGCATCGGAACTTGTTCCAACGGCATTTCCACTCCTAGGTCGCCACGTGCCACCATGATGGCATCCGCTTTTTTAACAATCGATTTGATGTAGCGAATGGCTTGAGGTTTTTCGATTTTAGCGATCACTCGGGATGTCCCATTTAGCGCCTCAATGCGCTCCTTCAAATCCGTAACATCTCTTCCGCGTCTTACAAACGATAATCCAATCCAATCAAACTGATTCTTTACCGCAAACTCCAGATCAATCAAATCCTTCTCTGTAAGACTCGGCATGCTGATTTCTGTGCTTGGTAGGTTGAATCCTTTTTTCGAGGAGATTGGGCCACCATATTTTACAACCGTTTCGAACGACGTCTCGTCTATCGATTTGGTAACCTCAAGCATGATGTTCCCGTCGTCAATGA
>CAJXLR010000010.1 GCA_913056425.1 uncultured Bacteroidota bacterium | reverse complement strand
GTACAAGAAGCAGAAGTACGATGCGTCTGTAGTGACAGTACTATTTATCTTCACGGGTATTTTCATTGTAATCTACCTAAATCAGCCTCCATTGGAGCCTCGTGAACGAGACTATACCAACGTCGGTTCGTATCAAACCTTCTGTATTTGGATTGGACTGGCAGTACTCGCGATTGCTGATGCACTCAAACGATTCTTGTCCGGTGCTCTAGCACCTGCGGTGGCCACAGTTTTGTGTTTAACCGCTCCCTACTTAATGGGGACTGAAAACTGGGACGATCACGACAGATCTGACCGATACTTAGGTTACAGTTTCGCTAAGGATTATCTCAACTCATGCGATGAAAACGCTATCCTTTTCACGAATGGAGATAACGATACATATCCGTTGTGGTATATCCAAAATGTTGAGGGATACCGTTCGGATGTACGAATCATCAACTTGAGTCTATTGAGCACAGAATACTATGCGCAAGCACTCACTCGCAAGTATTACGATTCAGACCCATTACCAATGTCGATTATACCGGCAGAAAAACTTCGTGATGGTGAGCGTGATGGAATTTCATACAACCCGGACAATCCATTCTTTAATGACAAGGATTACTATAAACTGAGCCAGGTATTGGCATTCATGACGAGTGACGACCCAAAGCACAAAGCGCAGGGTGGTATATTCTCAGATGGAGACATGGAAAATTACCTGCCAACACGCAACGTGTATATTCCGGTAGATAAAAACGCAGTACAGACAGCCGGTAATGGTTTGATTCATAAAAATGATTCACTTCCAATTGTAGACAACCTCAAATTCACGTTGGGCAGTCGATTACTCAAAGGATCTATCGTGATGTTAGACATCATTGCGACCAATGCCGAGCAAGGATGGAAGCGACCTATTTACTTCACCACAACTACGGGTGACGACACATATGCCGGTCTGGAGCGTTACTTACGCCACGAAGGTTTGACCTATCGCTTAACGCCAATGGAGCACGATTGGGGCGCCTACCGTGGACTCACCAATCCAGATTTGTTGTACGATCGATTGATGAACGATTTCGTTTGGGGTAATATGGACAAAGGTGAAATGTTCTTAGATCATAAAGCCACCTTGGTGCCTCGTAACTTACGTGTACTTTTTGTTCAAGTTGCACAACGTTTTGCCTTCCGAGGCGACAACGACAAAGCGGCTGAGTTACTGAAAAAGTCACTCGAAGTTATACCTGAATCAATACTTCCAATGGACTCGTACATACGAACTTATTACATAGACATGTTGGGTTCCAACGGTGAGGAAGAACTTGCAAAAGAGCTTCTTGCGAAAAATGTAAAAGAGTTGAAAGAAGAAACAGCTTACTTCTCTGAAATGGCTCGTAGTAAAGACCGCAGGTTCAAGAGAATTGGTCGCGACAAACTCGATCAAAAGAAACGTGATGTTCAGCAAAGTATTGGTTCGTCTTTAAGACTCCAAGACACAGCTTCAGCATCGCAATTGCAAATGCTTCAGGCACGATTCCAATAACACGTGTCGAATCATCAAGATAAACAACTCATCTACGGCGTTCACGCAGTAGAAGAGGCGATCACAAGCGGAAAGAGCTTTGAGCGTATCTATATTCAGAAAACTGAAAAAAGTGATACGCTCAAAGACCTCAACGCACTCATAAAAGAAAACCGACTCCCGGTTCATCATGTACCCATTCAGAAGATTAATCGACTGTGTCGGAAGAATCATCAAGGTGTTGTAGCCTTCTTGAGCATCCTACCGGAGGTTCAAGTTGAGGAAGTAGTTACACGATGTTTTGAGGAAGGCAGAGACCCTAAAATCCTTGTGCTGGATGGAATTACCGATGTTCGCAATTTTGGTGCATTAAGTCGGAGCGCTCTAGCATTTGGTTTTGATGGCATTCTTGTTCCACATAAAGGAAGTGCTCTACTACATGAGGATGCAGTGAAAGCATCCGCGGGAGCACTCATGAAAATACCGGTTTGCAAATCAAAAAATCTCAGCAGTACCTTGGGAGAGCTAAAAAACTTTGGCTTGAGCATTATTGGCATCACTGAGAAAGCAAATACTTCGGTTCGTGACATGAAGGCTGAAGGACCCTCAGCCCTAATTTTGGGTAACGAGGAAACGGGAATTCACCCCAATGCACTTGCTCTATGCGACCAAACATATCGCATAGAAATTTCAGAAAACATTGATTCCTTGAACGTTTCAGTTGCCGGAGCTATCGCAATGTTCCAGTTTAACGCCTAGTTTAACAGTCCCATAACGTGTTTACAGGATACATAAGCTGCTGATTTGTAGCACACTAGATATTTTTGCATCACCAAAAACGCAACAAAAAACTAAATTTTATTTTTCTTGTTTAATTGCTGCAGAAAATTATTTTCGCGAACCAAAGGCAATCAAATTTAACGCGTATGTATTGGACATTAGAATTAGCTTCTTACTTGGACGATGCTCCATGGCCGGCTTCAAAAGACGAATTGATTGATTACGCAATTCGATCAGGGGCACCGCTTGAGGTGGTAGAGAACTTACAGGAGCTTGAAGACGATGGCGAGGCCTTCGAGTCAATCGATGAAGTGTGGAGTGAATACCCCACCACAGATGATTACTTCTTTAATGAAGATGAATTATAAAAACGAATTAACATAAACGATAAAACCGGGCACCGACCCGGTTTTTTTATGCAATAAACTCAGCTACTCTCCGAACAACGTCCTTATCCTTAATTCCATTGTTGTGGCCTAGACCTTGCGTAATCAATAGCTCTCCTGATGTGGCCTCAGCAAGTTCTTTCGCTTCGTTCACCGGAACTTCAATATCATCTTCATCGCCCACTACCAAAACCTCGGGCATCGATTCTACTTCTTTGATCCGTTTTATGGTCGAGTAATATTCGAATGACTGGTTAAAGCGTTTGAGCAGCAAATCCCGCAAATGCTTCTCGATTCGTGCGTTACCATTTATCTGCTCCATAAATCGTGTCATAATGGTATCAGAGTATACCGCAGAGTTGTGAACCACCAGTTTATTCACTTTCACCTCGTTATCTGAGAGCAACAGTATGCACGCCATTGCCCCCAGTGAGTGCCCCACCAAGGTATGAACCTCTGTATCCAAGCTCGATATTATTTTAATCAAGCATTCTTTAAACTCGAGCACGTTAGTTGATTTACCCTCTGAAGCAACATGACCCGGAAAATCCGGAATTACAACAGAAAACCCGCGTTGATTTAATTCCGGTATGAAGTTTCTATAATGAAGACCTTTACTGCTCCAACCATGGGCTAAAATCACTGCCGGTCCCTCACCCCAAACCCAAAAGTGAAAGCGCTTGCCACTATCGGTTTTCAACTCATACTGTCGTGCAGCTTGCTTAAGCTCCAAGTCTTTGAGGTGCGACTTCAATCGAAATGGTTTAAAGAAAAGCTTGTACGCCAATCGGCCACCTAGTCGTGGAGCTAAAACGCCCAAGAGACCAAAAACGGTACGTATGATTTTTTGCAATAACACGATGCAAGATTAGTTAATACCTCTAATCTTTCGAACCTAAAATAACATTAATGGTTGCGTTTGTATCGGGAACCAACAACCTGTGTCCTTTGTCAACCAAGTACAAATCGGATGTTGCTACGGAATCTGAAAACTTCACAGCTGCATGATAGGAAATCACCGAGTCTCGCTTACCGTAAATCAAATGGGTCTTTATTCGGTATCCGTTCAAGACATTTCGAGACGTGCTCACATCCGGGGCGATTCGTGCAGAGCTCCGCCAGCGTAGAAACAGCTCTTTTCTTTTGAGTTTTGTGTCGATAGTCGACTTATAAAATGCGACTGTACGTCGTGCTAAAATCCCAAGTTTACCAGCAATGTTCAGCGTGTAAATTATGCGTGATGGGTTTAAAATAAATCGTTGAAACAGGAATCGTCCGAGGGTGGTTTTTGTAATAAAGCGGAACCATATACGCTGGGTTAATCCATCTGCGGCAATCAACCAAAGTTCATCGATGATTTCAGGACGTGCAACGGTGAATCCTAACGCATAATTTCCGCCAATACTGTAACCGAGCAGCGAAACTTTGTTTTGATGTCCAAGGTGAATCAAAAAATCGTCGATAAGTTCAAGTAGATCTCGTCTGTTTAGCTCGTGATCCTCACCCCATATGGTCTTCCCTTGATAAGGTAAATCAACCGATACTACGCGATACTTTTCGCCCAATGATTCTTCGAACACCCTGAATACACTGGAGTCCTGACCATAACCATGAAATGCAATGAGCAGGTTACCTCCCGAACCAAATTCCTGATAGTTTATGGAAGACGCTCTCCAGATAAACTGCTTTTCCACATTCTCTTTTTTAGCCTCGATTTGTCTTAATTTTGCCCAATTTGTAAAGAAAGACGATGCCCAAAGATACCTCATTAAAATCAGTCCTAATTATCGGTAGTGGTCCAATCATTATTGGTCAAGCGTGTGAATTTGATTACTCCGGAAGCCAGGCAGCCAGATCCCTTCAAGAAGAGGGTATCTCGGTAACGTTGATTAACTCAAACCCGGCAACCATCATGACCGACCCGGTAATGGCAGACAACATTTACTTGTTGCCACTTACACCGGCGTCTATTGAGTCTATTTTGCAAAAGCACGACATTGATGCGGTACTGCCGACCATGGGTGGACAAACAGCATTAAACCTTGCCAAAGAGGTAGACGAATTAGGTATCTGGGAGAAATACAACTGCCGTATTATCGGAGTTGATATTCATGCAATTGAGAAAACCGAAAACCGTGAGGAGTTCAGAAAACTCATGGTTGAAATTGGAATTGGTGTTGCACCTTCACAAATTGCTAACTCATTCTTAGAAGGTAAAGAAGCCGCTCAGAAACTTGGCTTCCCTTTGGTAATTCGGCCTTCATACACTTTAGGTGGATACGGTGGTGGATTTGTTCACTCCAAGGATGAGTTTGATGACTCACTGAAAAGAGGATTAAATGCATCTCCAACTCACGAGGTATTGGTGGAAAAAGCAGTGCTTGGCTGGAAAGAATACGAGCTCGAGCTTTTACGTGACTCCAAGGATGATATCGCAGTTATATGTACCATTGAAAACGTGGATCCGATGGGTATCCATACAGGTGACTCGATTACCATCGCTCCTGCGATGACTTTGAGCGACACATGTTTTCAAGAAATGCGAAATCAGGCATTTAAGATGATGCGTAGCATGGGTCAGTTTGCAGGTGGATGTAACGTTCAGTTCTCTGTTAACCCTGAAAACGAAGACATCATTGCCATCGAAATCAACCCTCGGGTGAGTAGATCTTCGGCTTTGGCGTCAAAAGCAACAGGTTACCCAATTGCCAAGATTGCGGCCAAACTTGCTATTGGCTATTATCTCGACGAATTGAAAAACCCGGTAACGAAGACTACATCGGCATTCTTTGAACCGGCAATCGATTATACCATTATCAAAATACCTCGTTGGAATTTCTCGAAATTCCCAGGTGCAGATCCTACGCTAGGATTGCAGATGAAGTCGGTAGGTGAAGTAATGGCCATAGGACGAAGCTTCCAAGAAGCATTGCAAAAGGCATGTCAAGGCCTTGAGCTCAAGCGAATGGGGCTTGGTTGTGATGGTTATGAAGAACGTAACCTGGAGAAGCTTATTCACAGCTTAAAGAATCCGAGCTGGGATCGAATATTCCACATCAAAGATGCTATTAGCTTGGGTGTGCCGATTACGTCTATTCAAGAAGCAACGAATATCGACCGATGGTTCTTGGAGCAGATTTACGACTTGGTAAAAACCGAGCGCGAGATTAAGAAATATACAATCGACAACATAGATCCTTTGGTTCTTAGAACCGCCAAAGAAAAAGGATTCTCTGATTTTCAAATAGCTCATGCCGTGGGCAACTGCACCGAAGATGATGTGTATGAAAAGCGAAATGAGCTTAACATGAAACGCGTCTTTAAGGTGGTTGATACCTGTGCAGCTGAATTTGAATCGCCAACCAACTACTTCTACTCTACATTCGACGGAGAGAATGAGTCCGTTGTTACAGACCGCAAGAAAATTGTTGTTCTTGGAGCAGGGCCTAATCGAATTGGACAAGGTATTGAGTTCGACTACTGCTGCGTTCACGGGCTGCTAGCCAGTGAAGAAGAAGAGTATGAGGCCATCATGATGAACTGTAATCCGGAAACGGTTTCTACGGATTTCGACATGGCAGATAAGCTCTACTTCGAACCTGTATTCTGGGAGCATTTGCGTGAAATCATCGACCATGAAAAACCTGAAGGAGTTATTGTACAACTCGGTGGTCAGACTGCATTAAAGCTTGCTGAAAAACTGCACGAATACGGCATTAAGATTATTGGTACTTCGTTCCCTGACATGGATTTAGCTGAAGACCGTGGATCGTTCTCCGATCTATTGAAAGAGCTTGACATTCCATATCCTAAGTATGGTGTTGCCGAAAATGCTTACGAGGCCATAGAAATAGCAAACGAAGTAGGATATCCGGTCTTGGTAAGACCGTCATATGTCCTTGGTGGTCAGGGTATGAAAATCGTTATTAACGATGAGGACCTACAAAAAGCCGTTATCGAACTACAAGGCGACCTGCCAGGGAATCGAATTCTAATTGATCACTTCTTAGACCGTGCTGAAGAAGCTGAAAGTGATAGTATTTGTGATGGTGACGAAGTTCACATCATGGGTATTATGGAACACATTGAGCCAGCAGGAATCCATTCAGGTGATTCTTCTGCGGTTCTCCCTCCATTTAGTTTCTCAGACAAGGTGATGGATCAAATCAAGGAGTACACGCACAAAGTTGCTAACGCTCTTAACATCCGAGGTTTATTGAACATCCAATTTGCCGTTAAAGATGAAAAAGTATACGTGATTGAAGCAAATCCACGTGCATCGCGAACAGTTCCGTTTATCTGTAAGGCTTACCAGGTACCATATGTAAATATTGCAACCAAGGTGATGCTCGGCACACACAAGTTGAAAGATTTCGATATTGTTCAGAAGCCTCAGGGATACGCAATCAAAAAGCCTGTGTTCTCGTTTAACAAATTCCCGAAAGTTGACAAGGAATTAGGGCCGGAGATGAAGTCTACCGGAGAAGCGATACTGTTTGTCGAAAGTACGAAAGACGATTACTTCCGCGAATTGTATAAAGAGAAATCAATGTTCTTGAGTAAATAAAATGCCGTCGTTCGGACAAATCCTTCTAATCATATTTGCCATTATGGTGATTCGCTTTTTCTCGCGCCTCTGGAGAATTCGGAGTGCCGTTATGGAGCAACGTGAGCAATTCATGCGCCAAGCGCGCAACGCTGAAAAACAAAACAGACAGGAAGGAGACGTTAATATCGTAGGCAGTGGAAAATCTGCCTCAAAACCGGCCAAGAACTCGGATGAAGGCACATACGTTGATTTCGAAGAAGTAGACGAATAGGACCTCAACTGAAAGTCGTTACAATCAGTAAACGATTCTACAATACTTTCTTAACACTAGATAAAGCAATGCGAGTTAGCGCTTCGCTTTCTTTGCACGTGCAGGTCAATCTACAGTGTAACTCACTGCAGGTTGTCTCTCGATGCTGCATAAATGTTATGCGACATAGAGAACAAAAAGTGTTGAAATAGCACTCTTTTACGTACGTTTTTCATTCAATCGTCCCGGTGGTAACCGGGACTTTTTTTGGATAGTTTTAGTTGCCATACCATGAAAAAGTCGTACATAGTATTCATCGTATGTATACTCGTAATTGGTCTACTGGGATTTACCGCTTTCAAGCCGAGCGACAATGGGGTGAGTCAGTCTTCACACGTAGAATTTTCCAAAATTAGACTACTTGCAAACCAACATTAAAGTCTCCTCAATGACACCTTAGTGTCACAACAAGTATGCATAATAGCGTTTATAAACAGAAGTAACAATTCTGTTACATTCGGTTGATTTTCAGAATACTAAAAGATAATAATCTCTTGAAGTTTTGCTCATAATTGTTAAACCATGTAAGTGAACTTTTGTATAATGATTATACGTCTAATAGTACGTTTCTTATTTAGTAGTTACTATCACTTATTAAGAAAATGAAACGTCGAAAAGTAGAAGTAGCTGTCTTGTCTGATATTCATTTAGGCACCTACGGTAGCCGGGCCAAAGAAGTATTGCAATACTTGAAAAGCATTAAGCCTAAAACCTTAGTCTTAAATGGCGACATTATCGATGTGTGGCAGTTTAAGAAGAAGTACTGGCCAAATTCACACACCAAGGTTCTTAAAGAAATACTCAATCTCGCTTCCAAAGGAACAAATGTCTATTTCCTTCCTGGTAACCATGATGAGGTATTCAGACGTTTTGTTGGATACCGTTTAGGGAACATCCGTATCGAGAACAAGCTTGTGATGGAGCTTGACGGGAAAAAAGCGTGGATGTTCCACGGGGATGTGTTCGATGTAACCATGCAGTATTCAAGGTGGCTCACCAAACTAGGATCAGTTAGTTACGATTTGTTGATTTGGCTCAACTACAAGGTGAATCGCATTCTGGAATTGACAGGGCGTGAGCGAATATCCTTTTCTAAGAAAATCAAAAACGGGGTAAAAAGCGCTGTGAAGTACATCAACCAGTTTGAAGAAATATGTGCTGAGATCGCCATCGACAAAGAATATGATTATGTTTTGTGCGGTCACATTCATCAACCTGAAATCCGGACCATTTCCACAGCAAAAGGTAGCGTAACGTATTTGAATAGTGGCGACTGGATTGAGAACCTATCCGCCTTAGAGTATTCGAACAAGTCTTGGTCTTTACGTCACTACAGCGACTTAAATCTCGGCAAAGATCTGGACACTGATTTAGTAGAGCTAGATGCTAAAACGTTGTTTAATGAAATGCTCAAAGAGTTTCAACTCGTAACCGTAAAAGCTTGATTTTGTGCGAGTACTCTATGGCATACAATGCACAGGCAACGGTCATATTACCCGCTCAATAAACATTATTAATGAGCTCAGGAAGCATGTAACGGTAGATGTTGTAACAAGTGGTAGCCATTCTGAAGTGCCTATTCCATTCACCGTTAAGTATAGACTCAGTGGCCTATCATATTATTTTGGCAAGAACGGCAGCTACGACTTCTGGCAGACAATCACTAAAAACAATGTCTTTCGTTTCATACGTGAGGTAAGGAAGATACCCATTCAAAAGTATGATTTGGTTGTGTCGGACTTTGAACCGATAACCTCTTGGGCGGCGATGCGTAACGACGTCTTTTGTGCGCATGTTAGTAATCAAGCAGCACTGTTGAATAAAAAAGTTCCTAAGCCGCTTATTATTAATCCATTCGCGAAGCTTATGCTTCGATATTTTTGTCCGGCAGACAAGCGCTACGGGTTGTTTTACCAAAAGTATGGAGATCAAACTTTCTTCCCCCCAATACGTGATGAAGTTAAGGGCCTGAGCGTTGCAGACCATGGCTATTATGTGGTTTACCTGCCGTTCTATTCCGATGAACGAATTGTTGATGAGTTGGCTAAATTCTCCGAAGTAAAATGGAAGGTATACTCTAAGCATACAACTGCAGAATATGTGAAGGATAACATAGAAGTTTACCCAATATCCGGGAAGTTCACGAAAGATATGGCACTTGCATCTGGTGTGCTATGCAGTGCAGGTTTTGGCACTACCGCCGAAGCTTTATATCTGGGTAAAAAGCTGTTTGTCATTCCAATGAGAAATCAGTTTGAACAGCAGTGCAACGCATACGCACTTGAAAAGTTAGGTGTTCGATCCTGTAAATCTTTAACTAATGGTAGTGACTCTATTGCTTCATGGTTGGCGGATGACACCATTCCCACTGTTCGCATTAAAGACGACGTTCGCAGACTAACTCAACAAATCTTAACTGATTACATCAACGACCATGGCGCCCGGCAGCTCGAGTTTTCTTCGTGAATCCAATGTTACTCCTCCTCAACTATATTCACCTAAAGACTTTATATGGGGTGTAGGCATATCGGCGTACCAAACGGAGGGTGCTGCACGAACTGAAGGTCGAGGACCAAGTATTTGGGATGCATTCCCTGCACACAAAATCAAGGATCTGAGAAATGCTGAGTTGTCATGTGATTTCTACAACAGGTACGACCAAGATTTAGGTTTGGTGTCATGGCTTGGGTTGGACCACTTCAAAACCTCTATTAGTTGGTCAAGAATTTTTCCGGAAGGATTTGGACCCATCAATCAAACGGGACTAGATTTCTATAAACGGCTAACAGACGAACAGCTAAAGCGCGGTATTACACCGTGGTATGTCTTGTATCATTGGGACTTGCCACAAGCACTTGAAGAAAAAGGTGGTTGGACAAACCGTGATACGGTCCAACGGTTTCTTGATTATGCACACGTTGTTGTCGAAGCATTAAATGATTGTGTTGACCGCTGGATTGTAATGAATGAACCTTTTGTATTTGTTGGTGCAGGCCACTTTCTTGGCATTCACGCTCCCGGTCGGAGCGGGCTCCGAAGCTTCCTCCCAGCAGTACATCATGTTAATCTAGCCAATGGTATGGGTGTTAACTTACTTCAGAGTGTGGCTTATGGGAAAGTAGGTACCGCATTGTCGTTTGCACCGGTATACCCAGCCATCAAAAGCGCGTCGAATAGTGCTGCGGCTAGGAGATGTGACAAGCTAGTTAATCACCTTTTTCTAGATCCTATCATCAAAGCATCCTATCCACAAGAAGAACTGAGGTTTTTGAACAAGATTGAGAAATATGTTCAAACATCCGATATGAGTAATATGCTGTGCAACCCCGATTTCCTTGGGGTTCAAGTCTATACACGCGAAGTAGTGAAGCATCAATGGTCGATACCATATCTGAAAGCCAGTTTGATACCTGCGGATAAACGTGGTAAGCTGGTTACCAATTTGGGGCAAGAAGTGTATCCCAACGCATTGTTAGAAATTCTTGATAAACTTAAACTAGAGGTGCCTGATATTCCACTTATAGCAACCGAATGTGGAATAAGTATGGAGGAGGACGATACTAGTGAAAACATGCGTGATTCGTATAGAATCAACTATTACAACCGAGTACTGCAATCCGTAAAGCATCACATGCGATCCCGTAGGTTGCAAGGTCTTTTCTTTTGGAGTTTGATGGACAACTATGAATGGGCAGAAGGATATACCGCACCATTTGGCTTATTCAAAACAAACTTTGACAGTTTAGCACGTACCCCCAAGGCGTCTGCGTTTTGGGTAAAAGAGTTCATGGCAACTCAGCGCAAAGACATGACCGCTGATACGAGCGAAGTGCAATAAAAAAGTTAAACTTGTTTCACCAAAAACGAGTTTTTATGAGATTTTTTACCACAATAGTCAGCCTTCTTTGCTTTGTCTTGGAGGTTTCATCTCAAAATGTTGCGTTGAATTTCGATGGAAGCGACGACGTAGTACAGACAACATATCCGGGAATATCAGGACGGAACGTACGCACGGTCGAAGCTCGAATTAGAACTTCCGCCAACTGCGACCCTCAAAAAGGAGGTCGCCAACAAATCATAACGGATTGGGGAGCTGCGTCTACTGGAGCTCGATTCACACTAAACATAAAAACAAACAACACGTTAAGACTGGAAGTCTCGGGTAGCGGAATAGACGGGAAGACTGCAATTAATGACGGAAAGTGGCACCACGTGGCTGTAGTGCTATCCAATTCAACCAGTGCGCCTATAAGTCTTTATGTAGATGGCGCGTTGGAGCGGTCGGGCAATATATCTACGACCATTAATACCGGAAGTAGTGTAAATATGCGTATCGGACAGAGAGTTGACGGGACAAACAACTTTACAGGTGACATAGATGAGGTTCGAGTCTTCAATATTGCTCGTACTCAAAAGGAAATCCAGGCAGACATGAACAAAGAATATTGTTCGCAACCAAAAGGCCTCGTTGCTTACTACAAGTTGAACGATGGTGATGCAGGGAAAACAAACACAACAAACAAAACAGCCAGAGACAACACCTCTGGATCAAAAAACGGAACATTAAGTGGTTTTGCGCTAAGTGGCTCATCATCAAATTGGGTAGTAGGCGATACGATTAAGGGGGGCGACACAAAAGCTGAATTTGACACATTTGCATGCTACACCTACACAGGTCCATCTGGTAAAACATACACTTCCCCAGGGACCTATACCGAAACTATGAAGAACAAAGCCGGATGTGATTCCGTAATAACCGTTAAACTCAGGCTAGGGCGAGTATTCGACTACAAACAAGTGACTGCTTGTGACTCATTTGTTTCCCGGCTTGGTAATATTTACCATTCGAGTGGTTTATATCGTGACACCGTAGTTGGGGTTACACAAGACGGATGCGACTCGATTTATTTACGTGATGTACTCGTTAGGCAGGCCAAAGCAACCAATGAGTCGGTGACAGCTTGTGATTCCCTAAAGATAGAATCTACTTGGTTTTACGGCGATACAACGCTTCGGTTTACCAACCAAGCAAACACCGGGTGTGACTCTGTTCACACGATTGAGCTGGACATCTTTCCCACTACGTTTTCAACCTTAAAAGAAGCCACATGTGATCGATATACTTCGGCTTTAATGAACACATACACGAAGACAGGAGTGTACCAAGAGAAGCTATCAAATGCCAACCAATATGGTTGTGATTCGGTAATCAACTTAGATTTGACCATCTTCCAATCCTATGATACAATAGAGCAAATAATGTCATGTGATTCATTTGTCTCCCCAACCGGTGCTGTGTATTCATCATCCGGAGAATATCCTGAGTCATTCACTTCAAAACATGGATGCGATTCGGTAATCACGTACAAGGTAGAGATTCATCCATCTTATAACATCAACTTAACTGATGAAGGTTGTGATTCTCTTCGAGTGGGTGATGAATGGTACTTCACATCCCAGCTTGTTACGCAAAATCTTACCTCATCAACCGGTTGCGACAGTGCAGTTCAGACGGATATCACTGTCGTTACCGTGGACGCTGGTATCTCTTTGGACTCGAGTACGATAACTGCTAATGAAGATAATGCCAAGTATGTGTGGTACGACTGTGATAAAAACACGGCGTTGACCGGAGGTAATAAACAATCGTTTGTTGCACCCTATAGTGGGTTTTTTAAAGTAGTTGTTACTAAAGATAACTGTACTGTTGAGTCTGAATGTGTTCAGGTGCGTGGACTTGGAATTGTATCATTCATACACGGCGAGATACTGCTTTATCCAAACCCGTCAAACAACTCCATCGCGATTGAATCTCCACGGTACAACATAAAACAAGTTCAAATCTTGTCTGTAGTGGGTGAAGTTGTAGTACACAAAAAAGTCGAAAACGTCAGAAACACCTCGATAGATTTCGAGCTAGATCCGGGCACTTATATCGTCGTCATACTGGATGAAAACGAACAGCGCTATAGTCAACGCTTAATCGTAGAGTAACCTACATTAAAACGTCGTTCACCGGCTTAATCGAAGGCGGTAAATCTGTTTCACCAAGCATCTCTTTAAGGTCGATTTCTATGGTACGACAAAGAGCGAGCATCGGGATATCATTGCCGAGGCCTTCAAATGGATTTTCCGAGTAATCGCCCACAAGTTCCATCATTAGGAAAACCCAGCCAACAATCACGGTAAAGGGTATTGATAGCCATGCTCCCCATTCAGTCATATCGTGGAATTCGGTTACCAAACCAAAGGGTAAAAGGAAAATGAAAATGCCAATGAAAATGAAGCTCATTGACCCATATTGTCGTGGTAATGGAAACTTCTTGATGCGCTCACATTTGCCTTGATGTATATAGAAATCGTTCAGGATCTGTTGCAATTCCATGTGTCGGAAATCATCAATTAAATCAACGTCTCGTAACTCCTTAAGCTGTTGCGATTGATTATCAATGATTTGCGTGGCCGTGTTTTGACTATTAATGAGCTGATTAATCTCCTCTTGAGCCAAGCATTTTGGGAGTTCGGTTTCTGTAATTTCATCGGCAAACAAACCAACACCAAAGGTTTTCAAACGAGCTTCTGTGGTTCTTCGCACCATCTGTCCCTGATTGATGTGTTCCCATTGTGTTGGAATAAGTAATTGACTGCGCAAAGAATACAGCCAGCCGATATGTTTATAAATCAACCTCTTGTGAATCATTTGCAACTCTTGTTCCGATACATCAGAGTCGCGAAATTGATTGGTGACATAGCTTCGCACGGTTGCGCCCCACATGCGGCTGCTATTAACTATAGCTCCCCAAATCTTACGTGCTTCCCATAACCGATCATACGAACTGTTGTTTTTAAAACCAACATAAAAAGCTACCGCTGTACCTACTAAAGATACAGGCAACCACGGAACCTTAAATCCAAAAAAGCCCTTACCATGCAGATACTCTGTAAAAACCGGTACAAGCACTGCCCAAGCGGTGAGCCAAATGAGGTGGCCACCGGAAAAGGACATGATACCTTTAAACGTGAAGTTCTTCCGTACATACATTAGTCGAGAAAATCGATTTTACCGTTGGTTAGATTGTAATACGCCGGTACAATTCTAACACGACCCTCGTTTACAGCATCTCGAACAATAGCTGATCTGTTCACCAACTCTTCTGCATTCTTTCGTGCATTGATTCGAACCACATCGTTCAAGTTTGCACCTTCACCAGATTCTTGAATTGCAGGTACAATGTGAGCTAGAAGATGATTCAAATTGTATCCGTTATCGCCACCAGCTAACGCCGCAGTAACAGCCCCACAACTTTCATGGCCCAAAACAACGATAATCTTTGACCCAACGTGGGCTACTGCATATTCAATACTTGCAAGGGATGAGGAATTTGCAACGTTTCCGGCTACGCGCACAACGAATAGCTCTCCAAGACCTGCATCAAATGCAAGTTCGGGCACTACCCTACTATCAGCACAACTTAAGACAATTACATCCGGGCTCTGACCACTGGTAAGTCCATCTCTTCTCAATTGGTCGATGTTTGCATGTTGCAGCTCATCAGCCACAAAGCGCGCATTACCTTCTTTCAGTTTGTTAATGATTGTGTCGAATGACATCCTTTATTAGTTTTTTGGTTGAATAATGATTTTTTCATTTCCGTAGAGCCCATCAGCAGCTACGTGAACTAGATATGTTCCAGGTTTAAGTTGACGATTAATTCGGGCTCTTGAAACGTTGTGGTAGTCCGCTTTCATCACTTCTCGTCCATCAATTGTGTAAATCGATATAGAAACGTTTTTATACGTGTTGTCCAATCTTAACTGGAAATCTCCGGTATTTGGATTTGGGTTCACGGAATAGAATCCGGGTTCTAGGTTATCTAGGCTATTTGTTTTACCGTGTTTTAATCGGATCGTATAGTCTTCTACTTCTCCTGATTCTGTGCCACAAGGTTCAATCACATTGCTGTATGATACACGAACACGCATACGCAGATCCTCATAGAACACCGCATCCGATGGTACGGTTACCGTTCCTTTCGCTGTATGATTACCCGTAAGCTCAGACATTACGATCATTTCGTTTTCTGAGAATGTGCGGTCGTTGTTAAAGTCGATCCACGCCGCAGTGGTGTCCAATGGGAAACTGTAATTACACCCTATAGTCAGTTCATAACTATCACCTTCGATCAACTCAAACTTGGTGTCTGTAAAGTCGCTGTATTGACTCTTCGCACTAATTTTTGCCACGCCATTCATTTCAACCGAGTTTATCCAATCTGCTCCCGTACCGGTACTTCCTTCACCTTCACAATACTCAAATGGCCGTATGATATACATAAAGCGGAAAGTCTCTGCGATTTGTCCATTCTTATCTGTTGCAATTATTTTGAAGTAAACCACGTCATCCGTCTGTGGCGAAGGAATGCCTTTATTTGGTTGCCATGAATTACCAGTAGTATTTGTCATGGATGATTGCTGGTCCAGAGCACTTGAGTTGATGGAGTAATAGAGCGTAACACTGTCGAGACCAGTTTCGGACTCAATTTCACACGTAATGATCTGAGAAATGGATTCTTTTGGTTGACTTGCAGAAGGGGTGTTCTCCATGGTAGTTTTTACGATACGAGGTGCGTCCTCCTTCCCCGGAAGTGAATGTTGCCATAATCCGCGCCCCCAGCTGGCCGCCTTTATAACATTGGATCCATACTGTATTTCAAGGTCTTTTACGGTAACGTTAGGAAAATCGTCGCCCAACAGTTTCCAAGTAGAGCCACCCATCTCCATGTAATAAACACCTATTTCTCCGCCAACGTAAATGTGTTTCTTATCGGTATGATCGATTACCACCGTTCTAAGCGGCATGTTGTTCAAGTTGTTCGTGATATTAGTCCACGTGTTTCCTCGGTTGTGTGAAATGTAAATCTTCCTAGAATCATTCTGATGCCTATTGTATGTTACAACAATTGTGCTGTCATTTTTCGGATCAAACGCGATGTCGGTAATACTATAACCGGGTAGTCCTGCCTCAATGTTCTTCCATGTTTTGCCACCATCTTCGGTGAGTCGGAGGACACTATTTCGCGAAATCGCCATCACCAGGGAAGAGGTCTCAGACATTGCTGCGTCTTTGATTTCTCGAACACTTCCGTTTTGTAAAAGCCCAGGGCTACTGTACAGCTCCCAGTTTTGGCCAAAATCTGTAGACTTGAAAATCTGCTTTCCAAAATGGTATACGGTCATGTGATCTTCCGGGTCCATGAGCAATGGTGCTTCCCAGTCGGCACTACCCGAACCACTCTCCGGATTACCAACTGCTCTTCGTGTCAGTCCACCATTTGCAGTTGTATTTCTGGATCCATATTGCCATGAACCAATCATAATGTCGTTATTCAGCGGATAAATCAAGGCTTCCATCCCGTCGCCTCCATTCCACTCGAGCCAACCATCTTTGTTTAAGATGCTCGTTCCATTGTCTTGCGAGCCTGCCATGTGTTGCGTCAAATCCGATTGGCTTAAACCCACTGCATAAAATTCACGAATACCCGTACCATCGTTAAGACGTGTCCATGTTTTGCCATTATCGTCACTTTTCGCTAGATAGCCATCTGTCCCAAGGTAGAATACACCATCTAGACACTCCGCCGCGCGAATATCAGCATGGACATACGCCTCGTTACGATTGCTCCACCAGGTTACTTGCTGGAACGACTTACCACCATCCGTAGATGCTTCCGTATCGACATAACCATAAACCATGTTAGTCACATCTTTGTCCGATACAGCAAAGCCTTGGCAGCTTTCATCCGGATTCGTTAGAAACGTGAAAAATGCACCCTCGTTAGTCGACCTCCAAACGCCGTTGTTTGAAGCCATGTATACGTGCTTTGGTTCAGCCGGCGAAACAGCGATAAAACACTTTGCATTGTTGTTGTTATTCAACTGTGCCGAGTTACTAAAATTAGCTCCTGTATCACGAGAAATCTTAAGGTAATTTCTATCGGTACCACTATTGTTAAATGCGTAAACGACTTTTGGTTCTGTTGGATGAAAATCGATGTCTATCGCATTTCCGGTGAAAGATCTAGTCCAAGAATTCAAATCATCTTTAGACACATATAAACCACTTGAAGTACCGATGAAAATCATCCCTTGGCGGGTCGGATGGAAAACAACTTTATAGAATCGGTTATTTCGACCCAATCCACCAATTCCAGTATTTGCTGGGTTAAACTTGGTAATCGCCCAAGTTACTCCACCGTCGTTTGAACGATACAGACTATAGGCGTTCGCGTTACCACCTTGACGCGTTGCGATAATGACATCTTTAGAGTCAAATGGGTTTACTGCGATGCTTTGAACACCTGTAACGTATAATGTGTCGGTAGAACAAAACCAGTTTTGACCTCCATCTGTGGTTTTCCAAAATCCACCACTTCGGGAACCCAGCATGATTTCATCGGTATTTGATGGGTTTACCCAAAACGTTTCAACG
>CAJXLR010000009.1 GCA_913056425.1 uncultured Bacteroidota bacterium | reverse complement strand
CCGCCATTGGCGCCATTGACATCGGAGGCTTATTCCTTATGCCATCACTCGCTTACAGCGTGCGACAGAATTTGGATATGTCACTCGTAGGCCAAAGTTTTTTTGGCATAAACGACAATAAAATCTTGGCATTGTCCAATGCCATCTTTCTCCGATTTAAGTGGAGTTACTAAGCAGCAGTTCCCAACTGCTTCAAGAAGTTCTTGTGGGCTCTTAGTGCCTCAAAGAACGTTTCCTTGCTGTAATATGGTAGGTTGAATTCTTCCGCTGTTTGCTTTACGATCTCTGAAATCTTCTTGTAGTGGATGTGGCAAATGTTTGGGAATAAATGATGTTCAACTTGGAAATTCAAACCACCAACATACCAGGAGAAAAGTTTACTTTTTGGCGCAAAGTTTACTGTCGTCATCAATTGGTGAATCGCCCATTTATTTTCCATATTTCCTTGATCATCCGGTAAAGGGAAATCAGTATCCGGCATTACGTGAGCCGGCTGGAAGATAATTGCCAACATAAAACCAGCTACGAAGTGCATCAATAGAACACATAAAACAGTCTGCCACCAAGCGATTGGTAGCACAATAATTGGTAAGGCTACAAATAGACCATAGTACATGAGCTTTGTGGCAATCAACTCAGCTAAAAGAGATGGATATGTTCTTTTCTGTGTCTTAAGTAAATCTAATTTTTTATATCGGAACAACTGACGGAAATCCTTTGTGGTAGCCCACATTAGCGTCATGAAGCCATAGAAGAACCATGCATAAATATGCTGGAATCTGTGGATTTTCATTTTCTTCTTGTGCGGAGAAAAACGGAGGAAAGGCACAGTCTCCAAGTCCTCATCCATATTTTCTACGTTAGTGAAAGAATGGTGCAATACGTTGTGTTGAATTCTCCAATTGGTGCCGGAACCACCAATAAACCAGATGACATTCCCAATGATGTCATTCAGTTTACGATTTATAGAGTAGGCTCCGTGGTTTGCATCGTGCATCACAGATAGGCCAATACCCGCCATACCTATACCCATGACTACCCATGCTGCAACTATCAACCAAGTTGAAGAAATTACACCAGTAAGCATCAGGATAAAAGGAACAATATAAATAGCAATCATAACAATGGTTTTGATCACCATGTTAGCATTTGCATGCTTTGTTTGTCCTGTAGATTTAAAGTATTCGTGAACGCGTTTTCGCGCGGTATTGTAAAAGTCTCCTGCCGACGGACGAGGGAAATGAACTGTAGGTTTTTGCATAAAAATTTTCGCTTTTCATTAGCGACACGCAAATTTAAGCAAAATGCCGGTAGGGTTTTTTTATGACATTTGTCGAGCAATTAATCTGAGTCACAATAGTTATTTCGCTATCCCATTACTTTTACGCAATGCACAAGCTACAAACCAAACCCATTTTAACCCTAATTTTTCTTGCGTTATCGCTGATTTCCTCTGCACAAAACCACTCAGTGTCGGGTATTGTTCAGTCTGGCAAAACATCTGAACCGATCGAATATGCCAGTGTCGTTTTGGTAAACAGTGCTGACAGCTCGACTACCGGTTTTACGTTTTCTGAAGTTGACGGAAAATATACATTCGACAAACTTGAGGCAGGTAACTATTTCATCGAGGTGCTATACACCGGTTACGAGATATTTCGTTCCCCGGTTGTTCTAGACGATACTCGTCTTGAAGTAACAATCAACGCTAAACTCAGTCCATCGTCCAAAACGCTTTCGACCACATTCATTAATGCAAAGCGTGTTCCTATGGCGATACGAGGCGACACCATTGTCTATAATCCAAACGCCTTTACCACAAAAACCAACGCTACGGTTGAAGACCTGCTAAAAAAACTACCCGGAGTTCAGGTATCCAAAGACGGTAAGGTTACAACTGGAGGTGAGCAGGTGGTGCGTGTTTTAGTGAATGGCAAGGAGTTTTTCGGAAAGGATCCTACCAAAGCGACGCAGAATATCGATGCTAACTCATTGGAAAAAGTGGAGATTCTCGACCGCAAGTCAGACGATGCAGAATTTAGCGGAGTAGATGATGGCCAGCGAGAAAAGGTCATCAACTTGGTCCTCAAAAAAGACGCAAACAAGGGATTCTTTGGCAAGCTAGAAGCGGGTCTCGGAACCGAAGAAACGTATCGAGGAAAAGGAACCATCAATTATTTTAAAGACGAGAACCAGATAACGGCAATTGGGAACTTGAATAACTTGAATCAGAACGGATTCAATTGGCAGGAGTATTACCAGATGTTAAACGGTCAAGGTAGCGTTAGCCTTGGCAACAGAACCGTTTGGTATAGCAGTAACGATTGGTTGGGAAGCCAAAATCAAGGCAGGCAAGAAAATGCGGTCTTGGGAACAAATGCGCATTTGAAGTTGTCAAAGACGAGTGAGATTGATGTAAGTTACTTTCTGATGAACCGAACCAACGACTTAACCTCAGAGGTGCGTTCGGAGAATTACTTACCCGGTCAAACTATTTTCAATGAATCGAGCTACAACACCAACACCATTAATGGCCAACACAAAGGAGTTTTTAAATACACCTTGAAACCGGATTCTATGAATTGGGTGGAAGTTGGGTTTGAAGCAGATTTTTCTGACGGTACCGGTAACACGCTAAGCATGTCGGAAAACCGATCGAACGCCGATGAAGGGTTTTTAAATACGTCAATGTCTCGCACGGAAGACCTAAAGTTCAACAACGATTTGAAGGCAAGTATCACCTGGAGGCATAAGTTTAGAAAGTCGAAGAACTCATTTAACATTCAAGTGGGGGGTGAAGACAATCGGATGGGAGATACATCAAACTGGGTTACAGATCTAAGATTAACCGAAACTCAGTTCAATCCGGATGAGCCATTTACAACTACAGACCGAGTAACCGGTCAAGGTACCGTACTTTACGGTTTAGGACGATTTAATCTTGGGCTCGATAGCTTTACGAATCTCACCTTCATGGCATCGAACAAACTCACAATTGGGGCTCTCAGTATGCAACGGATACTTTTGGAGAACGATAGTTTGTATACAAGTCAAAGCCCTACGATCGATTCGCGCTATCGAACAACCATTGGTGAGGTTAGATTCAATAAAAATCAGCGCAAGAAAGGTTGGTATAAAACAGTTGGACTAGGAGTTCTGAGCCTTGGCGTAAACAGAGAGCTCTCAGAAGCCGGGAACCAAAGTTTTATAGACAATTACTTGTTCCCATATATGAGTTTCTGGATATCACATCGTCAACCAAACAAACATCGATTGGGAATTTGGTTCAATACCCAAGAGAACTTCCCAAATCCAAGTCAGATAAACCCAGTACAAAACCCACGAAATCCAATATCGATAACACAAGGTGTGATAAGCTTAGATCCTTCGGTCACGTACAACTGGGGAGGCCATTTCAACAAGGCGAACCGCGCGAAGAACCGGTGGATTGGTTTTAACGTGAATCAGAGTCTGAGTTTAAACCCTGTGGTTGTAGACCAGCTCAGAACCACGGGTAACGAAACCTTTACCACGTATTTCAACGATAAGTATACCATGTGGAACAACATCCGCGGGGAATACGGGATAACCTTACCTAAGTTGAATCTTGAACTAAGCGCTAGCGCGGGAGCAAGCAACTACCGGTTTTTTACACGTTTGAACGAAGAACTTTACTTAAGCAATCGTACAACACTATCAATTGGTGCAGATCTAGAATTTGAGACCGACTTCTTGGAATTCTATTTCGAGTACGATCCGGACTATACGATTCAAACCGGTGGTTTTAGCGGTGCAGAAGCTCGGTATTGGCAGCATAATTTCTACACTGAAGTCGTAATCCCGGTTACAGATCGCTTGGAAATTAGTAGTGATTTTGATGTGTTCTATTTCGAAGGTGGCGCCGTAGGTGGCAAGCAATTGGTGCCGGTATTGAACTCAGAGATTACGTACAACCTTGATACGAATGGCAGATGGCAAGTTGGTTTGATCGGTTTTGATATGCTAAACCAAAACCAAAACATCGATCGAAATTTCTTCTCAAACTCCTTCATGGAAACCCGTCAAAACTCAATTACACGATTCTTCATGTTTAACCTGAAGTACACCATTCGCAGAGGGAAGAAAAAACAAGAGAGCGGTCGCCGTTGGAGGCATTAATAGTCGTACCGTTGCCGGTCGATACAGAATCGAGCTGACAGAATAATCATGTTGTTTGTGAATGATGGTAGGGGATTCTCAGCCTCTTCGTTGCGGTAAACATAGCGCACATCAAAGAACAAGTTTTGATACAATTGAAACGTTGTGGTTACATCTAAGATTTGGATGTTTCGCTTCACCCCGTCACCAATTGTGATACCGGTTTCCTGAGCACGATTTCGATAGGTAGCCAACACATTGCCGCCAAAACGGATGTCGGAGTTTAGACTACTATCTGCACCTTGAACAATGTTAAAGTACTTAGCGGTAATGTTCCAGCGGGGTTTAACTTGATAGCGAACAATTGTTAAGAATTCCTTGAAGTTTGCTCCCAAAGGGTGAGCCATGGGTTGGTTGTAGTGCGTCCAGTTTTGATCCGTCCGGAAATGCGTATACATATATGGTCTCACCAAGTTGGTTTCTACCTGTAGGTCGAGGTGAGAGACACCCGCCACATTCAAGTATTTCATTCCAAATTGTGCTGCCCATTTGTTTACCCAACTACCGGTTCTGCCGAAGATTTCATTCTTGTGGAACTCATCCAGAACAAATTGCGAGTACAGTTGAACTCCTCGGAGTGCATTCCATTTGGCATCAAATCCAACAAATGAATTATCCGAACTATTTAATCCGTGTTCTACGGCTCTGTAAAAAATGATAGGATTCAAATAATTGAACTCATAGCCGGGCTGTTGAGTGGAATCATTTCGGGCAAACACGATATTCTCGAAAACGCCTACATGTAACTTGCCGGGAATTACCGCTAAATTCAAGTAATGGAATGCGGCATACTTTTTTCGTAATCCTTGAACACCTCTATACCGATAGTCAGACAGTTCCGAAAACAAGTTCATGTAGTCTAACCGCCAAACTCGCGTTCTGAGTTTTAGAAAAACGTTCTCCTTTGCAAAGTCGCTCAGGATAAGTGAGCGGTAACCGTTGCCAATAAAATTTCGGTCGTGACCAAATTGCACGTCAATCGACTCGGTGGGTTTAAACGTGATGTAACCTCTGGCTTGGAAAAAGTCGTACCCTCCGTTTCCAAATGTTTTTATCAAACCGGTTCCTGGAATTACTTCGGTTTGTTCTATTTGACTATTGATGAAATCGGGATAAAAGAACTGGTTCTCACTTATGAAGGTGTGAAATCCTACTTTGTTGTCAATCTGACCTCGAACCGTTACACCTCTCGTGTTTCGGTAAATCATCTCGTCGTTGCTCATGCCGGATGAAAACCCGATTACGGGGTTTACGGTGACATTGAAGTTCTTCTCTTTTGCTGTAAACAGTTGGCCGGTGTAATTGAAAAAAGGCAACCACTTAGACCTTTTTGTATACATGCTTTGCTGCATGGATTCTTCCATCATGTCCCAGTTGTTCACCGTTAGCCATTGGTAGTTAAACTCCTTCACGCTTGGTAGCACAGAATCTGCACTTCGGCGGATGACGTCAACCACCGTCCTTTGATTGAATGGTTTAATCGCAGTAGCTCCTTTGAATCCGGATTGTTGGTTCAGTATCGCATACCGATCGATTAGATGATTCGTGTTTTCATCAAAAGGAACGTAAGCATTTTGAGCCGATACTACACTGGATAATATGGCAAGCAGGAATGAAGTAAGAATTCGATTCACATCACAAAGTTAACCCAAACAAAGGGACGCATGGTCTACCGTTTCACGTAGAACGCATCGGGGAAGTTGGAATGCGGGAGGTCTTCGGCAATTACCTCAACGCGTGTAACTGATGCTAGAGGTGACCCCGTTTTACACCACTGAACGAGTGCGCTCACAGGTCCCTCATCGCCCTGAACGTCTATGTATACAGTTCCGTCAGGTCTATTTTCTACATATCCCTGCAAGGCAAGTCTATTGGCTTCTTTTTCGGTAAAGGCTCGATAGAAAACGCCCTGTACTTTTCCGTGAACAACAACCTGTTTTCTCATCCTACGAAAGTACTTCGCGTAAGATTATGTGAGATTTAATTTTTCTACCGTGAAGACCGTGGTAGGTAAAATAGTCGAGCAACCGATTTAATAATATGGTCCGGATGTTTCGAGGCAGCTTTACCTCACTGATGTTTGCAGTTCCGGTATTGAACGTATTCCATAAGTGTAAGCTGAGCTCAGTGTCCAAACAATCATCATTCTTATGTGCGGTATCCACAAAAAGTCCTTCTCTGAGGTTGAAAACTTGTCCTGGTTGGTATGCGGTTTTCGGATTAAATCCGAGGAAAGTACTCAGGTGAACCATAAAGTAAATGGGAAAATTCCCAATCATATGTTCTTCTAAATCCAACAGCTCAATAAAGTGCCACAAGTAGGAAAAGAGCTCCTCATTGCCTTCTTCTTCACGGAGTGTCGCGTGTAGCATCTCTGCAATAAAAAGTGCCACGCTGTTCTTCATTATGTCGTAGTGAATCGTTTTTAGAATGGGTTGGCAACGCAGTTCTTTGATTCGGTGAATGGATACGTTTTCCTTCTTGTAAATAACTAGGTCCACCAAATTAAGTGGCATTAGATGCGAAGGTCGGATAGCTCCTTTCTGGTTTCGAACTCCATTAACGAGGAAGCTCTGCATACCAAAGTCTTTCGTGTAGATATGTGCAATTACACTGTTGTCTTTAAACGGTGTATTGTGAACTACAATGCCTTGTGTTTTGTGCAACATGCCGGTTAATTAACGAGCAGCAACTTGGTTACACGAGGGTCTTTGTCCTCGTCATTTGCCGTGATAAACAAGTAGATACCTGTTTGTGCCCGCTCACCATTGAAATTATTTCCATCCCAAACAGCGGTACCACCGTTTGCAATCATCTCATAAACCACCCGACCTGCGATGTCTGTGATTTTGACAGTAGCATTTTCAGGCAACCCTGTGATTGTTATTGGGCCTTTGTATCCCGGTCTTACCGGATTAGGGAATACGTTTACATCACCATGAAGGTCATTACCACCTGTAGCGTCGCCTCGGTATGATACAATTCCTCTAGAGGTTCCAAAGAAAACTTCTCCCGTCTTGGGCAGTATCCCAACGCATAACACCTCGTTGCTGAGTAATGGACTATTCTGCTCTGTAAAATGTCTAACCACCTCAGAACCATCTTCGGCGATAAGCCAAACACCTGTGTTGGTGGCAACCCATTTTCTATTGGCGCCGTCAACCTGAATGTCGTTAATAACTTCACTTCCCAGTAAATAACCTACATCAATTCCATCATCAATGATAAAGCGTTTGGCCTCCGCGTTTTCACCACCTTCAAACACACGTTCAGGTCTGTAGATTACAGCTAGACCTTCTGAAGTTCCTATCCAAAGCTCACCGTCGTTGTCGATGGCTAAGGCGTTGACTTCGTTTGACGGGAGGCTGCCCCGACCGGTGCTGCTTTCAAGGTTTCGAACAACCGTATTTCCTCCGTCCAGACCGTCTTCTTTGAAAACGACAATCCCGGATGAAAGCTCTCGATTGACCATCCACTTGTTATCCGCACGATCTATTACAATTTCTGTTGGTCTGTCTGTTGGTAAACTGTAACCAAACCATTCCCCATCGGTAGCTCGAACTTTGAGTGCTTCATCTGTGTCGTAATTCGTCATCCATAAATTCCCTTTCGAATCTGTAGCCAGACCATTAATCTGGGTAAATCCTCCGGGACTTTCTTCCAAGCCGGAATTATTCGGGCGATAAATGTCAACCAGTTGGTTGTTCTTTAGGTGAACCAAGCCATAGCCATGCGTTCCTACAAAAATTTCGTTTCCGGCCTCGTTTGCCGGGGCAATAGTCAGGACATCATACATTGTAGCGAGTGCAGGCTCTTGTATGCTGGGCTTCCATAAACCATTTTGAAAACGGTAGAAACCGGCCTTATTGAAAATCGGGTTCCACTGCGGACTTACACCACCGCCGGCTACCCACATTTCGTCGTTGATAGGAGTCATGGAAAACGATGTGGGTCTTTGAGGTCCATTTGGTTTCGTGAAGCTATATTGGCCTTGAGCGTTAATCTTTACCAGTCCGGTAAAATCTCCACCCGTCCAGATGCTGTTTTCTTGATCTAGAATCGCAAAGTTGTTGATGTTCTCCTTGATGAACCGCTCATTTCCGTTCGGGTCGATAATCGTAATTCCCGGGGAAACCGAATTGTCTGAAGGGTCTTTGATAGGTATGTCAACATAAATAAGGTGACCATTCGATATCTCCATGCTGCGGATATCTCGTTTGTATTGAGATGTCGTGTCGCCTTTTTGCCTCCATTGAGTCCCATCATAAATATATTGAAGTTGAGAAACGTCACAGTACAACTCGTCTCGAAAAACACGGAGCAATCTTGCGTCGGTTGTAGGTTGAAAAGGTAGAGGCCCATCCCAACTATTAAAATCGCTCAAGTTGAGTCCAGTACGAGGTGCTTTTAATAAACCGGCAGCGGTGGCGGCGTAGATACTATCGCCATAGAAGTTCACCGAGTTTATACTTGTCGCTATTCCATTTGGGCCGATGTTTAAGTGCGAATCCTGAATGGCTTTGCGCTCTAGGTCGATAATCACAATTCCAAAAGAACAAGCTAAGTAGGCTTTATTCCCTTCGAAATGGATGTCGTTTATCGTTTTTTGACCGAGAATGGTTTTACGCTCGATGTCCGATATGTTGAAAATGGAGCTTCCCTGAAGGATGTCGATGTTTCCATTCTTGTATGCAATTAGCAACAGACCAAGCCCATTGTGATACTTCACCAATTCCACTTCTACATCCGAAAACCCGTTGGTTTTGGAATACAATTCCATCTCTCCTGAACGCTTGTTAAAACTGTAGAAACCACGCTCTGCCCCGACGTAGAGGAATTCAGGGGTTTCGGCGATGCTGTTTACCGCATTATAAGGCAAGTGGATTCTCCACTCTCCAATTGCTACTTCTTCTTTCTGACCGAAACTAGCCAGAGAAGTTGCGATATAGATGAATGCAATAAGAATTCTACGCATAGGGAAGTACACAAAAGTAAAGATTAAAGTTTCCGACTATCCGAAGGTAAAAACGGTTTTCGGTCAAAATTGTTATGCAAGTCATTCGGAGGTAGTCAAACATACTTCTACCTTTGCACAGCGTTATGGCAAACAAGATTGAGAACAAGCCACCGGTTAAAATCGTGCAGAAAAAGCGCGTTAAGCCAGACTGGCTTAAGGTAGACATCGCAGGAGGAGGCAAGTATTCCGAAATGAAGGAGCTTGTTAAGGAGCATGGACTGCATACAATTTGTGAGAGTGGTAAGTGTCCGAACATTGGTGAATGTTGGGGTGTAGGAACTGCCACTTTTATGATTGGTGGAAATACTTGCACACGTTCGTGTCAGTTCTGTAATGTGGCAACCGGGAAAGGTGAAGCACTTGATCCAACGGAGCCGTTTAAAGTTGCTCAATCCATTAGCATCATGGGTATCAAGCATGCTGTAGTAACGAGTGTGGATCGCGATGACTTATCAGATGGAGGATCTGAACACTGGGCTAAAACAGTTTTAGAAATTCGCAAATGGAATCCGGACACCACGCTTGAAACACTCATTCCTGATTTTCAAGGTAACGAAGCACAGTTGGATAACATCATTGAAGTTCATCCGGAGATCGTTTCACACAACATTGAAACAGTTCGACGACTAACTCGAGAAGTAAGGATTCAGGCCAAGTATGATCGAAGCATGCATGTGCTTAAATACCTGAAAGACAACGGCATGAAAACAAAGAGTGGTCTGATGTTAGGAATGGGGGAGACAGATGAAGAAATTCGTGAAACTCTAGCCGATTTACGTGAGGTTGGTGTTGGAATCATCACCATGGGTCAATACTTGCAACCTACGGCTCGTCACCTTAAAGTTGATCGATATGTAACACCGGATGAGTTCGCTCGATACAAAGATTGGGCAGTTGCTATGGGTTATGAATACGTTGAAAGTGGCCCTCTTGTGAGGTCAAGCTATCACGCTGAGCAGCATCTGAAAAAAGACTAATTGTTATCCGGGCTGTTGAAGTCGAAATTCGATAGAAAACGCCACATGATCTCTCGCACGGTTTCAATGTCTTCTTCCGACATTTGAAGCGATTGTAATAATTCCGATGGAACCGTCTTTGCTTTTTTGCGCAGGTCTTTGGCCTTGGGTGTAATGGTAATGAAGACCGTACGTTCATCCTCGTCAGACCGAGTTTTCTTAACCAAGCCTTTATCCTTCATCTTCTTGATTAAAGGTGTGAGCGTATTGGTATTTAAGTAAAGTCTTTTGCCTAGTTCGCTCACCGATAATTGTTCTTCCTGCCACAATACCATCAACACTAAATATTGAGGATAGGTAAGTTCAAGCTCCTCAAGCAATGGTTTGTATAATCGAGTAATCATCCTAGAACTCGCGTACAAAGGGAAGCATATCTGCTCAGGTAAAAACAACTCCGATTTTTCTGTCATAATTAATATCCGCTTAAAACTAAAACACGAATTTGTCCGTTTTTAGTATAAAATGTCGTTTGCGACATAATTGTGTACGACAAGTTTAAGAAATTTTTGTTACTTAGCGGTACCAAACCTATTTAACACCCAAGATTACTCATATGAAAGGCGGATCATTTCTCATCACAAATCAAACAGCGGAAGACGTTTTTATTCCGGAGGAATTAAACGAAGAGCAAAAGATGTTCAAAAGCATGACCATGGATTTTATCGAATCCAAGATCTGGCCAATTGTCGAAAAGATTGATAAGCAATTGGAGAATCCGGATATCGTGCCAAATCTCTTGGATGAGATTGGACAACTAGGGATTCTTGGTGCAGGTATTCCTGAAGAGCACGGAGGAATGGGTGTTAACTTCAACACCGAGACGGTTTTAAGTGAAGAGTTGGGTAAGTCCTTATCCTTTGGAGTCGCGGTGGCGGCACATACAGGAATCGGGACGCTACCAATCTTATACTTTGGAACAGAAGAGCAAAAAGCAAAATATCTACCGGGGCTTTCGTCGGGTGAAATCAAAGCAAGCTATTGTTTAACTGAACCAAACTCTGGGTCAGATGCCCTTGCCGCGAAGACCAAGGCCATTCTGGATGGAGACGAGTGGGTGTTGAATGGCCAGAAAATGTGGATTACCAATGCAGGTTTCGCTGATTTATATATTGTCTTTGCTCAAGTAGACGGAGATAAGTTTACCGGTTTCATCGTTGAGCGAAATACACCCGGGCTAACTTTGGGTGATGAGGAAGTAAAGCTGGGGATAAAAGGTAGCAGCACACGTCAGGTATTCTTCGAGAACGTGCGAATTCCTAAAGACAACTTGCTGGGCGAAATAGGGAAAGGTCATAAAATAGCCTTTAACGTACTCAACATCGGTCGATTTAAATTGGGCGCTATGGTAATGGGCGGAAGTAAAAAAGCTATTGATATTGCAACCCAATACGCCAACGAACGTCATCAATTTGGTCAGCCAATTTCAAACTTTGGGGCAATCAAGCACAAGCTTGCCGAAATGGCGGTTAAAACCTACGCTACCGAATCTGCAACATACCGTATTGCGGATTTAATTACCGATAAGATTTCCGACCTCACCACTGATGGTATGTCGAAAGAAGATGCTAAACTCAAAGCTGCGGAAGAATACAACATTGAATGCGCGATACTTAAGGTGCTAGGGTCTGAGACCTTAGACTACGTGATTGATGAAGCGGTACAAGTATTTGGCGGTACGGGCTATTCGGAAGAATACCCTGTGGCCCGAATGTATCGGGACGCTCGTATCAATAGAATCTTCGAGGGCACTAACGAAATCAATCGCATGTTGGCTGTGGGCCAAATGATGAAAAAAGCCATGAAAGGTGAGCTTGATTTAATGACACCTGCACTAAAAATTCAAGAAGAGTTGATGTCAATCCCGGACTTTGGTGATGAAGACGATACAGACATATTTTACGAAGAACGAAAAGCACTCGAGAACGGAAAGAAGGCCATCCTACTGGCTGCAGGAGCTGCTGCTCAGAAATACATGATGGAACTTGAAAATCAACAGGAGGTACTCATGTATTTGGCGGATATGGCCATTGACTTGTTCACTGCTGAATCAGCACTGTTGCGCACCGAAAAGCTCATCCAATTAAAAGGTGAGGCAGCTGCAGAACTTCAAGTTGCGATGACGAAGACCTATGTGTGCAATGCGATGGAACGAATGCACGTTGCAGGGAAACACGCAATTATGGCCTTCGCCGAGGGAGATGAGTTACGCATGATGTTGATAGGGGTGAAACGATTTACTAAATATCCTCCATTCAATACGGTGAAAGCGCGACAAGCAATTGCTGATAAAATGATCGAAGCCAATAAATACCCATTCTAAGATGAACGTAGTAAAAGCATCAAATCGAAAGATAAAGTCGGTTGCCGTTTTAGGTTCCGGGATAATGGGAAGCCGATTGGCTTGTCACTTCGCCAATGTTGGTGTGAAGGTGTATCTGCTCGACATTGTTCCAAGAGACCTGAGTGAGGATGAGAAAGACAATACCGAAGCTCGCAATCGTATTGTGAATACGGCGTTGAAAACAGCATTAAAATCAAACCCTTCCCCGGTATACAATAAACAGGTAGCTAAGCGGATAACGACGGGCAACTTTGAAGATAATATGGACTGGCTTTCTAAGGTTGATTGGGTCTTGGAGGCGGTTATCGAAAATCTAAAGATTAAGAAAACCGTGTTTGATCAAGTGGAACAGCACCGCAAGCCCGGCAGTCTGGTTACTTCAAACACCTCAGGTATCCCTATCCACATGATGCTCGAGGGAAGATCTGAGGATTTTCAGGCACACTTCGCGGGTTCGCACTTCTTCAACCCACCTCGATATTTGCGTCTATTGGAGATTATTCCAACCGCAAAGACACATCCGGAAGTGGTTGACTTCCTGATGCATTATGGTGATTTGTTTCTTGGTAAGGAAACGGTGTTGTGTAAGGATACGCCGGCCTTCATCGCAAATAGAATTGGCGTATTCAGCATCATGGCCATCTTCCATTTGATGGAGGAAATGGACCTGACCATCGAAGAAATTGACGCAGTTACAGGTCCGGTTAGTGGGCGACCAAAATCCGCTACCTTCAGAACCTCAGACCTTGTGGGAATCGATACCTTAGTTAAGGTGGCGCAAGGTGTTGGTCAGAACTGTCCTAACGACGAGGCAAAAGACTTATTTGAGATACCCGATTTCTTACAGAAGCTTGTTGAAAACAACTGGCTAGGTGATAAAACGGGCCAAGGTTTCTATAAGAAATCGAAGGACGAGAATGGTAAACGCGTTATTGAAGCACTGAATCTTAAGACCTTTGAATACGAACCAAAAACGAAACCAAGATTTGAGTCGGTAGGAGCTGCTCGAAAGGAAGAAAACGTTCGAAAGCGGGTTAAAATTCTGAGCAAAGGCAGCGACAAAGCGGCGAAGTTTATGCAAAAGCTTAACCTTAAAGTTGCAGCTTACACAAGCATGCGAATCCCGGAGATTGCAGATCATTTGTACCAGATTGATGATGCGATGCGTGCTGGATTTGGATGGGAATTAGGGCCTTTTGAGACTTGGGAGACCATTGGGGTTGAACGCATGCTAAACCTAATGGACACCGAAGGCGTCGAACCCGCATCTTGGGTTAAAGAAATGGTAGACGCCGGTATCACCAACTTCTATAAAAGCGAAGGAGGAAATCGATATTATTACGACATACCGTCCAAGGCGTACAAACTCATTCCGGGCAGAGAATCTTTAATCGTTTTGGACGATTACCGGAGCAACGACTTGGTTTGGGGAAATAAAGGCGCAAGTCTTCACGACATTGGTGACGGAGTGTTGTGCCTCGAGTTCCATACCAAAATGAATGCAATTGGTTCAGAGATTTTGCAAGGAATCAACAAATCGATTGACATCGCAGAATCCCAGGGATGGAAAGGACTTGTTATAGGAAACGATGCTACAAACTTTTCTGCCGGAGCCAATTTAGCTATGATGCTCATGTTGGCTATTGAACAAGAATACGACGAGCTAAACATCGCAATTAACTACTTCCAAAAGACTGTAATGCGGTTAAGATATTCCGGCATTCCTGTGGTTTTAGCTCCTCACGGACTCACGCTAGGGGGCGGATGTGAAATGAGTTTACATGCAGACTCCACAATAGCTGCTGCCGAGACATACATTGGTCTCGTGGAGTTTGGAGCCGGTTTGATTCCGGGTGGTGGAGGCACAAAGGAATTTGTGGTTCGAACCAGCGACAGCTTCTACACAGGAGATCCGCAGCTCCCAACACTTCAAGAACGATTCACAACCATTGCAACGGCTAAAGTAGCAACATCGGGATACGAAGCCTTTGACATTGGAGTGCTTCACACAGATAAGGATGATGTAGTCATTAATCAATCGAGACAGATTGCTGATGCGAAAGCCAAAGTGCTTGATATGTATGCCGACGGTTACAGTATGCCGGTGCAACGCGACGATATCAAAGTATTGGGTAGAACCGCGCTTGGAACACTTTACGCAGGAATTGAAGCCTTCGGCATCTCAGGTTTTGCATCAGAGCATGATCAAAAAATTGCTCGAAAGCTCGCCTTTGTGATGGCCGGCGGAGACCTTTCACAGCCTACAGAAGTATCGGAACAATATCTCCTAGACTTAGAGCGTGAGGCATTTTTATCTCTGTTAGGTGAACGAAAGACACTCGAACGTATTCAACATATTTTAAAAACAGGTAAGCCACTTAGAAACTAGAAGTAACATGGAAGCATACATCATAAACGGATATAGAACAGCAGTTGGTAAAGCCAACAAAGGCGGTTTTCGGTTTACCTCACCGGTAGACTTTGGTGCCGCCGTGATAGATTACTTGATTGATAATACCCCTGGGTTTGATCCTTCTGTGGTTGAAGACTTGCTAGTAGGAAATGCGGTTCCCGAAGCGGAGCAAGGTTTACAAATGGCTCGTTGGGTTGGAGTGAAGTCAAAACTTCCATTGAATGTTGGAGGAGCAACGGTAAATCGATATTGCGGAAGTGGTTTAGAAACCATCAGCATGGCTGTGGCGAAAGTGAAAGCGGGTCTTGCAGATTGCATCATCGCAGGTGGAACGGAGAGCATGAGTTTAGTCCCAACTGTAGGGTTTAAGACAGTACCCAACTATGAAATCGCGAAAGATCATCCGGATTACTTCTTAGGGATGGGACTAACTGCTGAAGAGGTCGCAACAAAGTTTAACGTTTCGCGAGAAGACCAAGATGAGTTTGCGCTCAAATCACACGAAAAAGCAATCAAGGCGATTGAAACAGGTGTTTTCAAAGACGAGATTGTACCCTATACGGTTGAGGAAGTTTATTACGATCCTAAAAAACGCAAACGCAAGACGCGCAGTTTCGTAGTTGATACAGATGAAGGTCCTCGCAAGGATACCAATATGCAAGTGCTTTCAAAACTTCGACCGGCGTTCAAGCAAGGTGGTAGCGTAACTGCCGGGAACTCCTCTCAAACCTCAGACGGAGCGGCATTTGTGATTGTGATGAGTGAAAAGATGATGAAGGATCAAGGCTTAGAGCCCATGGGAAGATTAGTGTCTATCGCTTCTGCCGGAGTTGATCCACGCTACATGGGAATTGGACCCGTGGAAGCGGTGCCAAAAGCCCTGGAGAAAGCTGGCCTAACGTTAAAAGACATCGATCAAATAGAGCTAAACGAAGCCTTCGCTTCACAGAGTTTGGCGGTAATTCGAGAGCTGGGATTAAATCAATCAATCGTTAATGTGAATGGCGGCGCTATCGCCCTTGGGCACCCATTGGGATGCACCGGAGCAAAGCTATCTATTCAGTTGCTGAATGAGATGAAGCGACGCAACCAACGCTACGGCATTGTGACCGCTTGTATTGGAGGTGGTCAAGGAATTGCCGGCGTTTATGAAAGACTCTAAGCTTATCTGGTAGCTTCGATTATTTCGAACTTGTCGTTTTGTTTTATGACTTCAACGCGTGAGAAGTATCTGCTCAGTTGAGTTCTATAGTTTAGGTGCCTGTTTGCCACAATAAGCAGTGTCCCACCACTTCTGAGTATGTTGTGAGCTTCCTTAAATAAGTTGAACGCCATTTCAATATCTTGCTCGTATCCGTGATGGAAAGGAGGGTTGGTAACAACAACATCAAAATCCTGTATATCTAGATCGGATAAACTGTAGTTCCAGTGATGATGATATATGGAGTCAGAACAGTTTAACTTACCTGATTCATAAGACAGATAATCGTCCTCCACAAGGTGAATCTCTTCCGCTGCTTTCGACTTCATGGTATTCGCGATGATGCCGTTCCCCGATCCTAAATCAAGCACGCGTTTCGCGTTATCGAATTCAGGTAAGTTGTTCAATAGAAACCTTGTTGCGATATCAACTTTATTACCGGCAAACGTTCCAGGGAATCGTTGACCGGTAAAGCCATCTAAGTCGATATCAGTTGATGTTGGTGGTTGAACTGATTCACTATTTATAGGTTCAGACAGAATCAACAAACGCGATTTTTTAACCGCCATGGATTGTTCAACTTTACTATAGTATTTGCTGGCTATGGTTAACCACGATTTAGTGAAGTGTTTGGTCATAAAGGCACATACCAGAGTGCTCTTATTGGTTGCGTGTCGGACAGCATCTTGGAGGTACAACTCAAATCGTTCTAACGATTTTGGAATGGAGCACAGGGCTAGGTCGAATGATTGCCCACTCTCAAGCACAGTTCTAGTCCGAATATCACCTAGTTTATTCTTCTGAAGATTGGTTTCTAGTGCATCGAGCTGACTTTTACGTTCTACTACAAATTCAGGTGTCCGTTCCTGTAGATTACACCCAAGAAATCCGAACCGGTCGTGATACAAGGTAATTGAGGTTGCCGAGGAATCATTAGCATAGTTGAGTAAGTATT
Organism: uncultured Bacteroidota bacterium; assembly: GCA_913056425.1. Taxonomy (GTDB): domain Bacteria; phylum Bacteroidota; class Bacteroidia; order NS11-12g; family UBA9320; genus UBA987. The sequence goes on along the minus strand of CAJXLR010000009.1, from coordinate 975 downwards.
CATCTGCAGCATTCCACGCGCGTAAGGTTCGGTTGTGCTTTGCTGGTAATCGCGAAATGTTTGTGATTATCGAGTCTTTAGTCATTAGTTAGCAATCTAACAGAATAATGGAAAAGATCGCCCTTATGAGCCTCATCAGCTTCAGTTGGAGCTTCTACAGAAAGCGATACGCTAGTAGAACCCTCAGGGTCAAGAATAGCAACTTCAGGGATTGAGATAGCAACAGTGTGATTGTCGTCAGCCTTAGCGTTTGTGTTGAAAGCGAAAGCTACTCCTAGAGCAGCAAGTGCAAATAATTTTCTTTTAATAATAAATAGTAATTAAGTAGTTCCGTTCGCAACGGAGTTAGCAGTTTTAACCGTTTTGAACACTTAAAAGGTGGAGCGGATATTCGTCCCATAAAAGGACAAAAATTCTATAATCTGGTAAAAGGTGTAGGTGTCGTCAAAATAACGGTTAAATGCTCTTAGCGATGACATAATACTGATAACTTTATTTGAATATCTGTTCAACCTAAATTGCCTATACTCGTAAAATGCTTTACCGCATACTAAAATTCATCTTTTCGTACGCCATACGAAAGTACTTTGTGCGGCTTACCGTCTTAAACAAAGAGCGAATCCCGCTGGATAAGCCTGTAATCTTGTTGCCAAACCACAGATCGGCCTTCATGGACCCGATTGTGATAGCTGCCAACATCGACCGAAAGACACACTTCCTTACACGAGGTGAATCCTTTACTCGCCCTATGTTGGTTAAGATTTTTAATAGTTTAGGCATGATTCCTATCTACCGAAAAGAACATAATCCGGATAAGGTAGATCAGAATAAGAACATCTTTAGGCATTGCTTCAAGCTGATGGAGGACAGAGGGTGCCTTATGATATTCCCGGAGGGTATCTGTCAAACGAAGTATCTGTTGGCACCACTCAAGACCGGAGCAGCTAGAATTGCACTGGAGGCGGAAGACAAAAA
>CAJXLR010000008.1 GCA_913056425.1 uncultured Bacteroidota bacterium | reverse complement strand
CCGGTTTGTACGACGATTTCACCGGATCGTTGGTATATGATAATCTACCTTCCGGCAACTGGAACCGGCAAACCTTGAGATCTGCCATGGGTGACAATCTCGCCATGGGAGATATTTTCCGTGGTAGTTTGATGGAGAATCTAACACTGGGCAAACCCTGGATAACGATGGACAACATCAAAGAGGTTACAGCGATGCTCGGTATAAAAGAATTCATCGAGAACATGGAAGATGGATATGAGACATTGCTGCTTCCATTGGGTAAAAGTCTGCCAACCAATGTGCGACTTAAAATTATCCTCGCCAGAAGTGTCTTATGTAACCCAAGATTGATTTTACTCGAAGATAGTTTTAACCGCTTGAGACGAGAAGATCGTGAGAGCTTCTTAGATTATATTTTCGCTCCGGAGCGCAACTGGACTGTGATTGCAGTATCCAATCAAAAGTCGATTGCCAAGCGTTTTGATAAAATCGCAGTCTTAAACAATGGAGAAATTGAAGTGCTTTCGGATCCTTCTATTGTAGATAATCATCCAAACTTCCAGCTAAACTAAAACGACAATGTTAAACGTAAGTAAGAACAGTATTGCGGGAAAGGTTGATATCACCAAGTATCGATCTTTCAAATCGCTTAAATACTATAAAACAGGGAAGATATTCGCTCGGCTGCTCCTTATTGCACTCGGGATATTTATTCTGGTCATGTTTGTTCCGTGGACACAGAACATTCAATCGAGAGGATATATAACCACATTGCAGCCAGAACAACGGCCGCAGACCATCCCGTCCGTTATTGCCGGAAGAATTGAAAAGTGGTATGTCCGTGAAGGAAATTTCGTAAAGAAAGGGGATACCATACTGCGTATTTCCGAGATTAAGGATGCTTATTTTGACCCCAACTTGTTGGCCAATACAGAGCAGCAGATCAAGGCAAAAGAGTTAACCGCCAACTCGTACATGGAGAAGGTAAAATCTCTCGATAATCAGATTGATGCGCTGCTTCAAACAAAACGTTTGAAAGAAGAGCAAGCGGATAACTACATACAACAGGCTCAGCTTAAAATTCAATCGGATAGCATTGATTTTGAAGCTGCCAAAACGAACTACGACATCGCCGAGCGACAATTTAAGCGTATGGAACAACTGTACGAGCAAGGTTTAAAATCGCTTACCGATTTGGAGACCAAAAAGCTAAAACTCCAAGAGACACAAGCTAAATTGATTAGTGCGGAGAACAAACTGCTTGGCAGCAAGAACCAGTTGCTCAATGCACGTGTTGAGCGGAAATCTATAGAACGTCAGTATCGTGATAAGCTTTCGAAAGCCGAGTCGGAAAAATACGCGTCTCTTTCATCCATGTACGATGCAGAAGCGATTGTAACTAAGATGCAAAACCAATACATGAATTATAGTGTAAGACAAGGATTTTATTTCATAACTGCTCCTCAGGACGGCTACGTCACCAAGGCAATCCGTTCGGGACTGGGAGAAACAGTAAAAGAGGGAGAAAAATTGGTTAGCGTGATGCCTGCTCTATACGATTTGGCCGTGGAGATGTATGTAACACCGGTTGATTTACCTTTAGTGCAAAAGGGTCAAACTGTGAGATTCATGTTTGATGGTTGGCCTACTGTTGTATTTTCCGGTTGGCCTGACATGTCGTTTGGTACCTTTGGAGGACGTGTTGTGGCAATTGATAACTTCATCAGTGAGAATGGGAAATACCGCATATTGGTTGCTCCCGACCCGGGCGATAAACCTTGGCCAGCGGAGCTTAGAGTGGGTTCCGGTGCAACGGGAATGGCACTGCTGAAAAACGTTCCAATTTGGTATGAATTGTGGCGACAACTCAATGGCTTCCCACCAGATTACTATCAGGGGAAAGACAAGAACACCTCACTCGCAGAAAAGGACAAGAAATGATTCATCGGTTAGTTGGTCTTTTAATTACCCTGGCATCTGTCTCGCTTTGCGGAAGTGCCCAGGAACGAGCGGAGATTTTTGATGATACATCATTTGTCAATTTGGTGTTGTCTCATCACCCTGTGGCTAAGCAAGCAAGTTTGCAGTTGCGACGAGGCGCTTATCAGTTACAGTACGCGAGAGGGAGTTTTGACCCTAAAGTGTCAGCAAGCCTACTTCAGAAAGACTTTAAAGACACACGATACTATTCCATTGGAAATGCGCAGTTAAAAGTACCTCTTTGGGTGGGTGACATAAAGATGGGTTTGGATCAAAACAATGGAGATTATCTAAACCCTGAACTGTCTGTTCCCAATAGTGGTTTGTGGTATACCGGTATATCCATTCCTGTAGGACGAGGTATGTTTATCGATGAGCGAAGAGCAAGCCTCAAGCAAGCTAAGTTAATTCGAGACGCAATAGACTCAGAGCGACTATTGATGCTCAATGATTTGATTCGGAATTCATTAGATCAATACTGGAACTGGGTGAAGTCTTGGAATGAATTCTATGTGTATAGAGAGTATGTGGATTTGGCAAGCTTGCGATACCGAGCAGTAAAGGCGTCCTATGAACTGGGAGACAAACCTGCGATTGATACACTCGAAGCATATATTCAGGTGCAGAATCGGACCATGTTAAGAGATCAAGCGCTTCTTGCTTATCAAAAAGAGCGGCTTGCTTTAAGTAATTATTTGTGGGCTGAAGGCATTATTCCGTTAGAATTAACAGACAGCGTTTTGCCACCTCGATTGGTAGATTTGGAGGACAAACCGTTGGACAGCCAACAGGAAGTAGAAGCAATGATTACCGGGATTGATACATTGCACCCAAAGCTTGTTCTAATGCGAAATAAGATTCTCCAAACTGAGGTAAAACAACGATTGGCTAAAGAGTGGTTGAAACCCGATTTGTCGATTCAATACAATGTTCTAACTCAACCGGTTGATAACAATGTGCTTGCTGGCGCGTCACTTGAGAATTATAAATGGGGAGTGCAGTTCGAAATGCCTGTTTTTCTGCGAAAGGAAAGAGCGAAAGTTAAACTGACCGACGTAATGATGAACGAACAAGAGTTGACCTATGACCAAGTCCGACTTCAACAAACAAACAAGGTTCGAGCGTTTTATGCTTCAGAGGAAAACCTCATTGGTCAGGTAGTGCTTTACCGCGACGCGGTTCAGAACTACTCACGATTATTGGCGGGTGAAAGGCAAAAATTTGATACCGGAGAGAGTTCTTTATTCTTAATAAACTCCCGAGAGAACCAACTTATTCAGGCTCGACTAAAACTTATTGAGCTGCAAACCAAGTATATAATGGCCGAAATAGGCTTGCACTGGGCGTCAGGGACGCTGGTTACGAACTAATTAATTCTTAAGAAATTACTTGCACAATTCTACCAACACATTTTTAATTGTAGGTAGTTATGCTAAAGTGAGACGAATTCTATATTTCTCCGGTTTACCTTCTGCAGATAAGAAGCTTATCATGCAGGAGATGGAAGACGGTTTTACCGAGCCTTTTGGTGTTAACCACAAGGGTGAGCGGTACCGTGCAATTCAAATTGAGTTAAACGAAGACGATTGTCTCGTATTGCTTGATTATGTCCCCTCTAGTTCTTCACTAATTGTAGACGACAGAAGCACCAACTCGGACGATGATTCAGACGATGATTCAGACGACGATCTTAATGATGATTTGGATGACGACGAACTAGGTGACGACGACATGGATGACGACTTCGACGACGATGATTCGGATGACGAAGACGACTCATAAAAAAAGGCCACTGTTCCCAGCGGCCTTATCGTTTTTTATGTTCGAATTGATGACGAAAGGTCAGCAACGTTATCCGTTGAACCGTTTTTCATCACCGAGCTGATTCCATTTTTAGCTCCAGACTCGCTTGAGTACATTTGACTCGAGCTGGGCGTACATCAAAAACTATTTGCCTCCCACATGGCAGAACGTAATGCACGAGACACACTACAAGGCGAATTTCGGAACGGCAATTACGTTTGAAGATTTGTTAACCATGAAAACCGGTATTCAATTTGGAGACCCGTCAAATTACTCTCCGGGGCCAATGCCAACCACAGCAGAAATGTATCGCGCTATCGGTCAGCTGAAGGCTAGATTAGCTGAGTTCGTGGAGTATTACAACAATCAACGATACCATGAATCGCTCGATAATCTTACACCAGCAGATGTGTATCATGGACGAGCTGAAAGCATCCTAAAACAACGTGAATTAATCAAACAGAAAACAATGAGAAAACGAAGAAAATCACACCAAAATCAAATGTTAAATCTATAACTTAACTTTGAAGGAAACTGGTCCACTTTGGTTTAACGACGTACAAGTAGACAAAGAAGCCTATAAAAACAGAGGAAATAGGATATGATAAGGAAATTTACGACATTCATTCTCGTTGGTATTTTAGTTCATGGAATAGCCAATGGTCAAGGATTAAAAACCTACACAGGGTCTTACAAGTTAGGGTATGCATCTGGAGAGGCTACTTACACCTATAAAGAGAAAGATTACCAACAAATTAAACATGGCAGTTTCGAATGGAAGCAATCCATAAGCTACCGTGGTGATTATGGTACGGAGGTTTATAAAGGTCAGTTTTTAGATGGAAAACTTAATGGAAGCTGGAGCCACCGAACAGAAATGTCTGAGGGAGGCACAAAAACCAAAATCGAGGTTTTGGGAGAATTCAAGAGTAACGTTCCTAACGGACTTTTTAAAATGAGCCGGGTTATCTCGAACTCAAATGGTACTGCGACTATCAATACCACAGTGAACTACAAAATGGGACAGATGGTAGGAGATGTTAATCTAAAAACATCCGTAAACGGAGGTAACTTGTTAACTACCGGACATTTGAATCAAACAGGGGTCATAACTGGAGAGTTCTTGGTTAAAGAAGGCACTCGAGAGGATATTCTCAAATCGGATCAAAGTGGTGTTTTAGAGCTAATTGTTTCTCGAAGCAACGGTAGAGTTACCGAAAACAAAAACTTTCGGGAACAGATCAATGATGTCCCAACGCAAGATATTTTTTACGATACACTGAGGTTACCACTTGAGTGGTATCAAACTGTGCTCAACCAGTTTTGGAAGGAGGCCGGTTTCGAGAAACTGGAGTATGAAGGGATGATGGATATTGAAGATTTAGGCGGGCCATACTACATAGTCGCACGAAAAAAAGGTGGATTGAAGGCAAGCGGTTTAACTGATATTACTGAATGGGTTAAATACCTCGATAAAATCACCAGTACTGAAGATTGTTTAGCAAAAGTAATTGAGGAAGTCTCTGCCGTGATACAGTTGGAAAAACAAGAAAGAGATAAACTCGAAAAACTTCAAAATGGGATTCTGTCCTCCGAAATAGTAACCCGAGACAGCATTATTCGGGTGAATCAGTCTTATTACAACAACTTACTTGAGTTTAACAATTTAAGTCGAGACTTGAGAAATAAAAATGATTCGATGGTTAAGGTAGTCAACAATCGAATGGATGTTGTTCAAATGGCACAAGATAAGATAGAGAAATGTCAGAAGCTGCGAATAGGAGAAAAGACATTCATGGGCGCACGTTTGCCAAGTGAAGTGATAACAATGTCCGATGATTTAAAGCGCTATTCAGAGAGGATTAATAATCTCGAGATACTGACGGGTGAAGAACTTCAAGACAGGTCTGAAGCTTGTCATTTGAAAGTGAGTGTCACTAATATTGAAGCTAAAAATCAAATTTTAGTTGAGACTCTTGCATTAGTTTCATCCTACAAGGGTGAGTTTGATGATGAAAAATTCTCTGATGTACTTGCAGTTTCGGAAGAAGCTATTGAGGAAAGTCATCAATTTTACACACTGAACACAAAAATAGGCGGACTACGGAATACAGGCTACATCGCGACGTACAAAGGTATAATCGAATCCATGTTGTCTGAAGTTGACGATGTCACTTTCGTTCCCACAATCCAGAAGGTTCTGCCACATATTCTTCGAATAAACAACACGATTGAAGAAAAGATCTCAGAACCCAATAAACTTTACCAAGAGATAACCTCGAGTATAAAGGACGATGTTTTTAGTCAGCGTGTAAGGAAAAAATACGATGATGAAATCACTACTTGGTGTTTCGGTGCTACACAAGACTCGGTAGACTTATTAAAAAGAATATCGCATCTCGGCAAATGGCAACGTGAACTGAAAGAGAGAATTTCACAATACAACAGTAACAGCGCTGTTATAAGATCAAAAATAGAGGAAGGAAAACATGCGGAGACAATTCTTGCGAAATATGAATTATTAAGGAATGGCGTAGAGTTGAGTGATAATTATTCTGACCTGATTTTTAAAAGTTTTGACCGAATACTTAAGTTACAAGCGTCAGTGATTTCAATTCTTAACGACGCAAATCAAACAAAAGTGCTGGCAAAAGATTTGAAGAAAATAGAAGATATTGAGATTATCAGTGAAAAGTTGGAATAGGGGTTTCGGAGGTTGTTGGTTATTTTAAACCATTACCATGTTGCATATTTTTCAAACATCTCTGTCTGTCCAGTGATAACGGTCTGTGATTTGGTGCTGTTCAAACAACGGCAATTGGGACCCAAAAATATCGTGCTACTTCCCTTTGATTTGGTGTCAAATTTTCCTTTTATATTTGACTCCAACTATCTTCAAGCCTATGAATCATCTCGACCGCGTTTTTCTGAGAAAACTACTTTTATGCCTTAGTATGAGTTTTTTAGCTCACGTCTCTCAGGTGGGAGCTCAAATTGTAAAAAAAACAAAATATAAGAGCGAGGCACACAAGGTAATCTATGTCACACAATATAAAAGTGAGGCTGATATGATAGTTTATGAGACAAAGTACAAGTCAGAGGCAAAACCGTATAGTGGGATTTGGTGCTGGACAAAATACGCGAGTGAGGCGAATTGGTTGGTGTATTTTACTCGATACAAAAGCGAAGCCGATTTGGTGATCTACTTCACAAAGTACAAGAGCGAAGCAGGAATGCAGTAGAGCATTTTTGGGTAATAATTTCTCACGCACTTTTAGTTATTTTAAACGATCAAAAAAGTATTTTTTGTTTTCTTAAGTCTGGTCTTAATCCCCGATTCGCAGGTATTCAGTCAGACGACAGAAACATTGAGTATCTCAGCTCCAAATAGTTGTTTTACAAAGTTACAACTCATGAAAATGCAGTCCTCAGCAACTACGTTTGTGGACATTCGTGATTTCTTAACTAAAAACCAATGGTCATTTTCCGGGGCAAAAACCAATACAGAATTTAACCATTTCCGACATCCACTGGACTACGATATTGTACTTTTTGAAAACTCATCTTACAGAAATGGCGGGAAAGTTGTCCTCTACACAAAAGCGACAAAAGCAAAAATAGTCATAGTACATCTCGAGAACAAGGAGTGTTTTTTCAATTTAATGAAAGAGATGGTAAATGAGCCACAGCAGACATTCATCGAGTCAAACATGCTCTTTACGTTATTCAAAAGCAAAGACGTTTGGTTCGAGTTCAGAGAGAGAACGAGCGAGTACGAAAATCAATACAGCGTTTTGGTGTACGATAGAGAAGCCGTGGATCTTGAATTGAAGGAGATTGATACCCGTTTGGCAATAGAAGAGCAAAAGAGAATCTTGTATCAGTCCTATTTAACCAGGGGTGATTCTTTGTTGGAGTTAAATGAAGTTGAATCAGCAAGGAGTCAATTTTTAGCCGCTATGTCGCTCTTCAACACCAACTTAGTTCAGCAAAAGCTGGAGAATGTAAAACAAATTGAGAAACTACTGCAGTTTAGAGTAAAGCGGAAGGAATTTGATGCACTAATCAAATCTGGAGATTCCCTGCTCGAGCTCCAAGACTTTGCTGGAGCAAAAGACGAGTATGAGAAGGCTTCTCTACTTTTTGATGATGACATAGTGAATGGGAAATTCAGAAACCTGGAGAACATTATCCAAGTTGAAAAACAAAAAAAACTAAGAAATCAAAGTAATAAGCTCGTGCAGCGTAGTGATTCTTTTCTAGCCCTAAATGATTTCGAAAACGCTATTTCTACGTTGATTGAGGCAAAATCAGTTCTAGATAATGAGTTGGTTCGACGTAAAATCCAAGAATGCCGCGCCCAGAAAAAAGAGCATGATAGGTTGAAGCTCATCAATCAAGCGGATGCCCAAGCGACACAAGGATTATTCTTACAAGCGCGGAAGATGTATTTGACCGCAAAGGATATGAAAACTACTGCAGAATTGAGTCAGAAAATCCTTGAATCCGAGAGGCAAATATGTTTTTTAAGTCGCAAGACTGGGGATTCACTGGTGAAACTTGGTATGTATGATGATGCCTTGCGGGAATATAAAAAACACAGTTTTTGTATCATAGAGAACAAACCGAATATCACTCAAGTTAATCTGACACAGCAGGTTTTAAGGGATAGAAAAACGAAAACATTTCTGTATCGCGATCTCAAGCCCGAGGATTATAAAAAATGTACGGGTCTGATACAGCAAGACCTCATGAATCAGCTTAAAAATCAAAAATCAGGTCATGTGCGGGCCTCACTAGTGGTGAACTTTGACACAAACGGAAATGGATTTACTATCCTTAAAGATTATAAATCTGATATTGGGCGGTACGACAAATTCTTAAAACGAACATATTCTCCAGAGTGCCTCGCTGCACCACGAATTCAAAACTTTTATGTGAGTGCCATCGACTCCTTGTTAATCGACGTTTCATGGAGCATGGAGCGCAGAAAAATCAGATATACCAGTGGCGCATTAGTTGGGGATTGGATGACCAGTGACATACATAATTTTGTTCTCAAATATTTGAATAGTCCGAACTCTAATATCATTGGCCTTGCCAGTTTCCCGAAGGGTCGGTATAACATTGATGTAAAACAGACTAGCTACAATGGTGGGGAAAATACAACTCTAACCATGTCGAATTATCACGCTGTAGGGAGAGCTGCTGCTTTGAATTCATTGGTGTTGCCGGGTTGGGGCAAGAAGAGGGTTACGTACGGCGAAAAAGGTAAGGGTACTATGATTACATTTCTGAGTTCGACTGCAATTGCAGTAGGCTCGCGTTTGTATTCAATGAATCAGTACCAGAAATACAAGGACGAAACCATTCCATCGAAGAGGGATGAGTTTTATACCAATGCAAATTCAAGTAACAAAGTATTTCTTATTGCAGGAGGGTTGTCCGCCACCATTTACGTAACAGATGTCCTGTGGGTTTTAAATCGAGGAAAGAAAAATAAGAAAGCAACTAAAGCATTCAGGAAGCAACTGCGCAACACACCTTTTGTGATACATAATTATGAAACACGTTAAGAAATACAAAGGTCTGATGTTTTTATTTGTCGGGCTATTCGTCTGTTGTAACGATACTATTTCATGGAATTTAGAAGAAGATCACGAATATGATGGTCAAGATCGTGACACAATAGGTTTTTTCTTTCCTCATATAGACGCACCCCAAGTTAACACTGGTGTGGTGCAGAATATAACAACTACTGGTTGTGTTGTTTCAGGCGAGATTATCAAGACGGGCACCAATGGAGTATTGGACTACGGTCATTGTTGGTCTATGAATCCAATACCTGATACAACAGATGATTTCAATAGCCTTGGAGCAACACAGAACATGTTAGTTTACAACAGTAGTGTCGGCAATTTAAATCCCAATACCAATTACTACGTAAGGGCCTACGCCAAAAGCGAATTTGGGGTGTCATACGGTAGTCAGGTTTCATTTAAGACGAGTTCACGACGATGTGGTTACATAGATTGTGAATCGTTAAGTGAATTTAATTACGAAGCTTATGGTAGTTCGTCACTCGCAAAATGGCAAGTAGGTTCTGGCTATCAAGGCAATGGTTTCATTTGTACAAACTCCACAGGTGGGAAACTCAGCTTCAACACAAACTATGGAAGTGATGTGGTAATGACGTTGTGGCTAGAAAGCTGGGAGGCAGGATTTTGGAAAAACCGATTACCGGCGATTTTTGTTGATGGGGTTGAGCTCGGCGTTTCCATCATACGAGGCGAGAATAATGCTGATTGGGTCCAAATTGAGACCAATTCTGTCATTAGCTCAGGTAATCACACGGTCGAAATAGAGTTCAGTCCAATTGGCACATTCCGGACATACAAAGTGGATGAAATTGAATTCTGGTGTCAATAGTCTTTAGCTGGAAAATGGATTCGTAGGGAACGAGCGAGTACGTTTCTAACGGTACTAATATCTTATTTTGTAATGCTGCCGCTAATTAAACTAGCGCCTCAACATCAAAGCATCGACTCAAACCAACAACTTAAAGTTAGTGTTAAACCTGCCCAGTAAAGAGGGCTTGAGTGTGACCTCAGAAATATCCATTCTCCACCAAGGCTTTGTTTTACCCCAACTTCACCGGGACGGATGATGGAACACGAGGAAAAATGATTAATGAGAAGTTCTTCATAATTGGACTAGATTGTTTCTATTCACACTAACAAAACCCGTTCTGAATAGATTTAAAATCAGCGACATACGTCATTGCTTTTGATTATGAGTTCCATATGATTCTGTAATCTCAACATCAAGGTTAAAACTCGTATCTTTGAAAGTGATGGTCTTTTCATGTATTAAACTACTTCGTTCATGTGTCATTGCACTGTTAACGGTCGCCTTCACGCTGACCTCAAATGCACAAACTTTAACTCTTCGGTCGGGGAACTTCCAACTGAAAAGTGAGTATTCGTTTTTCAATAATCCAGGTTCCTTTGTTGTAGATACCGCCGATCAACAGGGTGCTTTTGCGGTTGGGCTGACTGTTGGTGATAACGCCGTACCTAATTCGACTAATGGGATTAAAACTCGTGGTTTTATTGGCGGAAATGCATACTACGTATGGGTTCACTCATCAGTGCAAAAAGACCAGCTAGAAGATGCCGGACTTATTGATTTGTACGCCATTCAACCAGAATGGAAGATTGCACCGGATTTAAAAGAAACGATTGAGGAAATCAGTGACACAACTCTGTGTTCAATACGCGGCTTCTCCTTTTTACCGATACAACATGTTGTATCACGCATTTCAAAAGCTGATTTTGATTTCAGAATACTTGAAACCGAAGCATTAGCGAACTCCATCACCTTTGAAATTGAGCAACACAATTTCGCGGACTTGTTGGAACTAGGATGGTTTTACTGGTTTGAACTTCCTCCGCCACCTGTGGAGACCAATAACCTGGTAGAACGCACGAATCACCGTGTTCCGGCCATTGAAGCTGTTAGCGGCGTGTATGGCTTGTCCGGCAAACGAGTGATTGTCGGTGAGTGGGATGGCTCCGGCGCTCAGAAACATATCGATTACGATTTTAATCACACCCAAGTTGAGGCGTTCACCTACAACAGCAATGGTGCACATGCCACGCACGTTGCAGGAACCGTTCTAGGAGCCGGCATCATAGATCCGCAGGCTACCGGGATGGCACCAAATGCGGAGCTCGTGAGTTACGATTTCCGTGGCAACATACCTGTAGAGATGGATTCGGCTGCTATCAAATATGGGATAGAGCTAACTCAGAACTCATACAGTTACGGGTCGGGTAACGACCGCTGTAATGTGCGCGGAACATACGATGGAACAAGCACAGCATTGGATGTGTTAACCAATAAATACGACTACCTGCTTCATGTTTTTGCAGCAGGAAATTCGAGGTCAAGTAACTGCTTAGGTGGTGGTTATGGAACCGTACATAGTGGTTTCCAAGCCTCAAAAAATTCATTAGCTGTAGGCGCGCTTACAAGAACGGATGGCAATTCATCTTTCCACTGCTACGGACCTGTGAAAGATGGAAGATTAAAGCCTGAAATCTGTGGTGTGGGAGTTAGTGTATACAGTACATATCCATATAACACCTACCGTGGCGGCTACAGTGGAACTTCCATGGCTTGCCCTGGTGTATCAGGTACAGCCGCATTAATCCATGAGTTGTATCAAGACAGCACATCAAAGCAAATACCGGCGCACTTGCTTAAAGGTAGTTTGTGTAATGGGGCGGACGACATGGGAAGAAGCGGACCGGATTATCAGTATGGTTATGGACGAGTAAATGGCCGTCGCACAGCGAATATCATTGCCAACAAACAATATAGGTTGAAATCGGTACGCAATGGGGGAGTTTACACCGACACGATTTTTGTGCCGAGTAGTACCCACCAGTTAGACGTTATGCTCTGTTGGAACGACGAAGCCGGTAATCCATCATCCTCTACTATGTTGGTGAACGACTTGGATTTGGAGCTCGTAGATTCAGCCGGTAACGTTGTTTTGCCTTGGACTTTGAATCCAAGTTCATACACGGCTACTGCACAACGAGGAAGAGATTCATTAAACCCAATTGAGCAAGTAACAGTCTTACCATCTTCACCTTATTACTTGGTTCGCGTGCGGGGAAAACGAGTAGTTTCTAGCACACAAGAATTTTCAGTCAATTGGTTGTTCCAAGACTCATCGATAACAGTGATTTACCCGAATGGGGGTGAACATTGGGAGTCTCCTTCAAACTCTAGTAGGGCACAAACTATCCGATGGGATACGTATGGTTTGAACGGAAGCACTCGAGTGGAGTTTTCCGCAGATTCAGGACAGACCTGGACAACCTTAGCATCGGTTGCATCCAACAGAAGATATTACACATGGGCGAATGCAAGCTCGAGTCTGAATACACCCGGTGCACGAATACGTGTGACCTGCCAAGGGAATACAGACATCTCAGATAACAATTTCAACATTGGCGGTACGGGTCCTGTACCGCAAGCAAAAATTTGCAGCGGACAAGTCCACCTAAAATGGAGTTCAATTAACAACGCGGCATATTACAAAGTGCACCGAATGATTGAAGGTCGTATGGTCGCTTTCGACAGCAGTGTCACGCCATTTTATACCGTTCGAAATCTAGTAAATGACAGTACCTATTGGTTTGCGATTTCGGTTGTATATCAGTCGGGATCTGAGGGTCCACGGAGTAGAGGGACCTCATTCACACCAACCATTGGCGTTGATCCAGTAACTTTTGTAACACAGCCATCAGACGCAAGAGTTTGTGCAGGTAACAGGGTGACACTCCGAGCAGTTGCAACCGGTAGTTCGTCTATTTATACAGAATGGCAAAAAAGTACGGATGGAGGAGAATCATGGGTCGATTTAAACAGTGTCGACACACTTTTACGTTTGCCTCCTGTTGATATTAATCAGAACGGGGATCTCTACCGCAAAAAAGGGGTTAATCAATGCGAGGATACGGTTCACAGTAGATCGGCATTGATACAGGTAGACACTTTATTGGACTATAATGTAGTTAATGATCGTATAGCGGTTTGTATCGGACAGGATACTGTAATTCGAGTTAATGTAGAAGCGTCTAATCCACCGACCATTCGGTGGAAGTACAAAAAACGCGTTACGGATAACGAGTATACCGTTGGGTCGTTCGATTCACTGTCTTTGCTGAACATTAATGAAGGACGCGAAGGGTATTACCGAGCACAGGTGAGTAATACATGTGGGCTTTCACCAAGACAAGATTATACATATCTTGAAGTTCGGCCACAGCTTACGCTTACATACAGCGGGAAAGACACGAGCTGTGTTGGTGAGACTCTTTTGATGGATTTGAATGCGACCGGTGGGGATAGCCTCGCCTATGATTTCTGGTGGATTTCGGGTAGCGATACCGTAAGGCAAAAGTCGTTCAACTACACGCCCACAGAAGATGTTTCGTGGGTAGGATATGTCTTTGATAACTGTTCTTCGGATACGATAACGACTCGCGCAGACATTGCGATGCGAGACACACTACGAGCAGAGCTCATATCGAATTTAGATACGGCTTGTTATGAGCAAGAAGTTCGACTAGAGGTTCTCATCACCGGTGGGAAGAAAGATTCTTATGATGTAAACTGGCTAGACGGAGATAATTCGCGAATTCGGGTTATGCAATTCACAAATGACACGTTGATTTATCTGGGTATTGGTGACGGTTGTACCAAAGACCCAGCATATGCATCTATCGAAATACCCGTTAGGGCGCCAATCGAATTGAACATCCTTGGGCCAGACACCGTTTGTGATGGTGAGCTTGTAACTTATACGGCGGATGTGGAAGGAGGTAGAACATCTACCTACAAATATTTCTGGAATGATGTTGCCGGTAATCCCGATTTGTCGACCGTAGTATCAAAAGGAGAGGTGATTAAGCTTGAAGTATCGGATGGTTGTACACCACAAAATGGACTAGAGCTTAAAAGTGTTTTTGTTCGAGATCCGTTGTCGACTCAATCGTTTGATTCCGCACTTACCATTTGTACCGGACAGACTGCTTCTTTCGAAGTGATTCCTGCGGGGGGCAATCCGTCATCTTACGTTTTGACGTGGTTAGATTCAGGTTTAACTAACTATCAACGCACCGTTAAACCAACTGATACATCATCCTACCTATTTGTCTTAGACGATGGTTGTAGTAATCCCGGAGTTTCCGGTAGGGTAGTGGTGAATGTTCGCCCACCATTACAACTCGATTTTGGTGAAGACTTACAAAAGTGTGCGGAAGATCTGTTATCAATCAAAGCGGAGGCAACCGGAGGTTTTAAGGACGGATACGTGTTTAAGGAAAACAACGTTGTACTCACCAATGGTGAGCGAGACTTTGAAGATTCAACAACTGAGACGGTGATTGTTGAACTATCGGATGGGTGTACAGTTGAGCCGGCGTATGATACAGTTACTGTTTTTGTGACACCATTGGAAAGCACTGGCTTTGAGTGGACCGCCCTAGACCACAAAACCGTGGAAATTGAGACGCTCACAAGTCCAAATCAATTGACGGTGAATTGGGGCGATGGATATGAAGAAGGAGTGAATACCAAAGTGGTTGCTCATCAATATCAATCCTATGGTAACTACGAAATTTGTTTAAAAGAGACCGACAATATTGGATGTACTAAATCAGAATGCACCACTGTGTACATGTACAATCCTTTCGATCTCCGCGGATTTACAATTAAGCTCTATCCAAACCCGGTTGAGGCCGAACCTTGGATTCTAGAAACCGATAGCATTGTTGGGCATTATGATATCACTTTATTCGATGCTGCCGGTCAGGAAGTTTACAGCATCAGTGGCGAAAACACGGTATTGAAACAGTTTGTTATCCCATCAGCTAACTTGGCGTCCGGTGTTTATGTGATTTCCGGTAAGTTGAATGAGAAGTACTTCCGAGCTAAGCTGATTAAAAATTAGAATCGATATCCACCAAGGACAAACGAATTGTGGTTCGAGTCGTTGTTAGTGAAGAAATCTGATTTGTATCGACACAACACAGAAATATAATTTCGGTAAAGGCGAGGTCTGGTATGTACCTGACTTTCTAGACCATGACGAGGCTGTAAAGTTTTATGAGGCAATTCTGAGTAACGTGCGCTGGCAGCAAGAGCAAATCACGCTTTTTGGCAAAACGCACGATATACCGCGGCTTACAGCCTGGCACGGCGATAAGGGAGCGGAGTACGAATATTCGGGTGTGCGTTGTAAACCGGAACCATGGACAACAGAGTTAACACACATCAAGAAACAAATAGAGGAGTTTTCACCCACCGAATCGTTCAACAGTGTTTTACTGAATCTGTATCGCAACGGTTTAGATAAAATGGGCTGGCATGCTGACAACGAGAAGAGTTTAGGCCAAAATCCAACCATCGCATCGGTGAGTTTAGGCACCACCAGAAAGTTCGATTTGAAACATCGAACGGATAAAAGTCAGCGGTTACGACTGGAGCTAACTTCCGGGTCACTGTTGGTAATGTCGGGGGACTTGCAACATCACTTTCTTCACCAAGTTCCTAAGCAAAAGCGAATTGTAGAGTCGAGGATTAACTTGACGTACAGGACTGTGTTTAAGCAACTCATCAATAAATAGTATCTTTGGTACATCTAGGATTAATATTTTATGAGAACTCGCTACTACGTTTTATCGCTTGCATTACTAACGTTTTTTATTCTGTCATGTACGGAAGAATCTCCAATAAAAACTGAACCTAATACTAAATCGGATTCGTCTAAACAATCTCCTGGAATTGAAATTAAGCTTACTGATGCTCCGGGTGACTACAAGGAAGTGAATATTTATCTTGACCAAATTCAGGTACTTACAGTTGATTCAGCAGACTCAAAATGGGTTGATTTAACTACTAACAGCGGTTACTACGACCTCCTCAAGTTACAGAATGGTGTAGATACCACTATTGTGAAAGACAGCCTTAGTAAGGGTACAATGATTACACAGCTAAGGATGATTTTGGCAGACTCGAACAATGTTCTTGTTGATACGAACTATCACAGTTTATTTGTTCCAAGTGGTACTCAGACCGGCTTTAAAATTAATCTTAAAGATACCGTGAGCGCTGACAGTTTGAACATCACTATTGATTTTGACGCGGATAGTTCAATTGTGGAACAAGGCAATGGACGCTACCTTCTAAAACCTGTGTTACGAATTAAGTAACATTGACGGTAGAAGTTAAGCTTTGCTTAACAAAAAATTAATTGGCCAATGTAGTGCATTTTTACAGGCATAAAAGCCTTCTAAATCACACATATTTAACACGTTATACCCTCAAGAACGAAAGCAAAAGTGTTTGTGAAATTAGGTTTCTCTGGGTGCAGTCATTCTTGATAATCACTTAACGATTTCTAAATACGCTCCATAGTTCTTTGCGGAGACTATGAAGCATTTAGTAACAGCAATTGCAGCCTTCCTAGTGTTCGCCACACAGGTAGCTGCGCAAGTAAAGATTTCAGAAATTATGTACAATCCTCGCAGTGCGGAAGACGACTGGGAATGGATTGAATTACACAACCCAACTTCTTCAGCAATCAGCCTGAGTGGTTATGTTGTGGACGACGAAAATTCTACCTTCCAAACAGGGTCAAACGTAGCGAACGTTTCGATTCCTGCAGGTGAATCAGTAATCCTAATCAACGGTGGAGACATCACAGAAAGCGACTTTAAAGCTGCTTGGGGGTCTTCAATCAACGTTGCCGCAGTGAGTGATTGGGGCAATATGGCCTTGGGTAATGGTGGTGACCATGTTGGGGTATGGAGTAGCTACGCTGATTTCCAAAAAGACACCAACTCAGATGGATCACGTGCGTTCAACTTTGCCGTTTCTCATGTTGACTACGACGACGACGGAACGACATGGGTAACCGATGATGGTTACGGATCAATCTATTTGAAAGACATCACAGCATCCGTTGATAATCCAGCAAATTGGGTTTTGTCAACCAATACAGATGGCTTTTCTTGGACATCTACCACCGGTGGAGGTAACTCAGGAGAAGACGTTGCAAGCCCGGGTAAAATTCCTGCAGCTTCTCAAAACTTCACGCTTCAATTATTGCACTATGCAGATGTTGATGGGAACGAAGAGATTGCACTAGATGTCGTTGATGAATTCTCCGGTCTGGTTGATGGATTCAAAAAAGACGCGACCTACGGAAGTAATTCACTATTGGTTTCATCGGGAGACATCATTATCCCTGGACCAAGATTCTATGCAGCTGAGGATAATAAAGTTCGTGGTTTGACCGGCAGTAATGAGCCAGGTCACCTAGACGTGTTCTTTGCAAATAAAATGGGTGTTATGGCTAGTGCCATTGGAAACCACGAGTTGGACGCAGGTCCGGGTGAATTGTTCGATGCGGCCTTTTCTTCTGAATCACGCAATGGGATTGTTTTCCCGGGTTCGGAATTCCCTTGGTTAGCTACAAACATCGACTTCACCAAAGACGGTGATTTCTCTGGTGCCATCGGAACAGACGGTGATAACGTAACCAATCTAAAATCAAAAGTTGCGAACTATGCAATCACAACTGTGAATGGTGAGACCATCGGACTTATTGGGGCTTCAACTCCTCGTTTATCCTCTATCACAACTACTGGTGCACTAGGCGTATCTCCTACAGGAAACTGGACCAACCAAGATTTGGCAAACATCATCCAAGTATCTGTAGACTCACTAAAAGCCAAAGGCGTAAACAAAATCATCCTACTTGCTCACATGCAGCAAATCTCTGTTGAGAAGAGCCTTGCAGGCTTACTTAATGGTGTAGATATTATTGTGGCAGGTGGATCAAATACACGCATGGGAGATTCTAACGACGCATTGTTCACCAACTCGTTAGGAAACGATTCTAAGTTTGACGAAACCTATCCATACCTTACCACAGACAAATCAGGCGATCCGGTGGCGGTTGTTAATGTGGATGGTGACTACAAATACTTAGGTAGATTAGTTGTAGACTTCGACGACCAAGGAAAGCTTGTTACAAGTTCGATTGACGCAAATGTGAGTGGAGCTTATGCTTCAACGGCGTCGAACGTAACAGCTGTAGGAGGAACGATTAACGCGGATGTCAAAGAAGTTCGCGACAGTGTACTTAGTGTGATTAACGCACAATATCAGAATGTAGTTGGATACTCTAGCGTATATCTTGACGGAAGAAGAAGTCAGGTAAGAACACAAGAAACAAACTTGGGTAATTTAACTGCAGATGCAAACCTTTGGTATGCAAACGAACTTAACCCAACGAATGATTCAGCTGTTTTAGTTTCTATTAAAAATGGCGGTGGTATCCGAACTGAAATTGGAACTTCTAAACTACCAGCAGGTTCTAATGACCCGGCTGATCTTGAGTTCTTCCCACCTGCAAACAATGCAGTAACTGAAGGGCACTTGCGTGCGACACTTCGATTTAACAACGGACTAGTACGACTTACCCTTAC
>CAJXLR010000007.1 GCA_913056425.1 uncultured Bacteroidota bacterium | reverse complement strand
GACCAATTGGTGCAGTTTTTTGAGCGACCAAAATATCAAGTAGACATGCTTCATGGTCGCATGAAACCTGAGGAGAAAGATGCCGTAATGGAGCGATTTAAGAACGGTGTAAGTCAAATATTAGTTTCAACAACAGTGATAGAGGTTGGAATTAACGTGCCAAACGCAACGGTCATGATTATTGAAAATGCGGAGAAGTTTGGGTTGGCACAATTGCATCAATTGCGCGGTAGGGTAGGTCGTGGAGGCAATCAATCGTATTGTATTTTAATGACCGGTAACAAAGTATCGAATGTGGCCAAAGATCGCTTAGCGGCAATGGTGGAAACCACGGATGGTTTTGAAATTGCTGAGTATGATTTGAAATTGAGAGGTCCTGGTGATATCGAAGGAACGCGTCAAAGTGGTTTGCTTGACTTAAAACTAGCCAGTATTACAAAAGACGCTGATTTGCTCGAGCGTGCGCGTTTTGTTGCGTACGACATGCTACAGAAAGATCCTAATCTGACAAATTCGTTAAACAAAGCTTTTCGGGAACTCATTAGGCAACGAAGAGGTTTTGTCGATTGGGGTAGGGTGAGTTGAGTGTGAGTGTGAGTGGTTTTTTTGGAATGGTTGTCTACTCATATTGATCCTGAATTTTGGTCGGCGTGGGGCATAGCCCTTCCTCCCCTGACAGAAAGATACACGCATGACCCATAGCGTGCAAATCGAATCTCCAAGGTGGTTGATTATCCAACCCAGCGAGAAGAATACAAGTAATTACTGGCTGATAAGGCTGCTAAACCCAAGACCCATCATATTGAAACTCTGGTTTAGCCCATGTCCGTAATGCCAATCCAGTTGTAATTTATCTGTGAGTCTGTGCGTCAATCCCAAGTCGAAATATGAGCTGGTAATTCCTTTTCCTTTCGGAACAATGTCTCGATAAAACTCAAAGAACAGCTGGGTGTTTTCAGTAAGCTCTTTTGAATACATGGCGGTGAACTTGAACATCTCTGTGTCGTCGATTTGACTTAACTGAACCGTGTGGGCCAACGAGGATTTTTCTCCAATTGGATAGCTAAAGTTTAGGGCATAGAAAAAGTATGACTTATCGGAGCCAATGTTCGATTCACTGGATGGTAGACCTACATGCATTACCATGCCTCCATGGATGTTCTTCTCTTCTAAGTGTAGAAATTTGAACTTGACCCCAAATTCCGGACTGCCAAAGTCCCAAGGGTTTGACATCGGGGAAATGGAATCGTTTGGGTGTGTGTACGTGTCTGTAATGATTGCGTGTTGAGTAGCAAAACGCAGCTCTAAAAAGTCTGACAAACCCCAACGCAGTGCTACGTTTGGGATATCCCACTTGCTCGATTGAGAAACATAGGTTCCGGGTTGTCGACTATCTATTGGGGAGAATCTCAGTACTGAACGTTGTACACCTGTTTCAACTTGGAATTGACCTTTTTGAAGATTTAAAGTACTGAATGTCTGACTAGGACGATCGGTATTGATAGTTTGTGCTTTGATAGTAAAAGATGTGACACAGAATACGAGTGTGAGTATGGTTTTGAGTATTGACAAGTTTACTATTTTGTTTTGAAATGAAAACTGAAAATGGAAAGTTGAAAATGGAGAATTGAAAGTGGAAAGCAGAATTGAAAATTTGCTAACGGCTAACGGCTAACGGCTAACGGCTAACGGCTTCATTGTTTTATCTTTCGCTATTCCTCTTCAAAAATGTTGGTTCATAAAAAAAACCACCTTACGGTGGTTTGTGTGGAGAGTACCGGATTCGAACCGGTGGCCTTTTGACTGCCAGTCAAACGCTCTAGCCAACTGAGCTAACCCCCCGAGGCGACGCAATATAGCATCAAATATTTATCCCTGTTTATCTTTCAGGTCGTCTACGATTTTGCTAAGTTGGGCTAGGTTAAGCCCACCCATGCTATGATGTTCTTCCGTGCCATTTACGTAGCCCTTCAATGTAGGCATTCCTGTTATCCGTAATTCCTTGGCGATTTCAACGTTACGATCAACATCAATTTTTACAACCTTTACGTCGTTACCATAATGCTCTTTGAGAGCTTTCATATGGGGCTCCATTTCCTTGCAAGGTCCACACCAAGTGGCAAAAAAATCAACAAGCACTATTTCGTGACTGTTCACTAAGGCTTTGTATTCGTCTACCGTTAAATTATTAAAGCCGGATTCGATGACCGTTTCAGAAGCGTTTTTCTCGTCAGACTCGGTTTCTGATCCATTACGAGAACAGGATACAATAAGTACCACAAGGGTTAGGATGGCGAGTAAAATCCGACTCACAGTTTTCATGGGCTGCAAAAGTAATCGAAGCGCTCAAAATCTAGATTAAAAAAAGCAGCTACGGCTGCTTTTTTTTTATTTTATAGAAACTTTTTGCCTTGAGACGGTTGACATTTTCTTGTCTCGTAATTCCATGATATAAATACCTTGTCTTAGCATCAGAGGTAGCTGGGTCTCAGAGTCACTTCTTATGATAGTCTCTTCAACCACCTTACGACCGTCTAGTGAGTATACTATTATATTCATCTCGTTACTAAGTGCGGGAACAGATATATTTATGTGGTCTGTGGCAGGGTTAGGGTAAACATCAAAAAGTACCTGTTTGTTCTGACGCGTGCTGGCCATTAGCCCTTTATAAAGACTATCAACTTGATCTGCTGATAAAGCTCTGTTATAAATTGTGATATCGTCTAATGCCCCTTTGAAATAGCGTGGTCCTAGGTTGTTTGAGCTTGCAAAGTATTGTGCATCTGCACCTATAATCCATGGAACGTCCGAATCATATGTCAATTTATTAGTTCCACTCAATCCTCCGGAAGATCCAGTTCTATTCTCATAACCTAGGAATTTCCCATCAATATATGTGGCAAATCGATATGGTAATTTGTTATAGTCATAAACAAACGTAATCATATGCCAATCATCACTGTTGTAATTTGTCAAAGTGTGATGACCAATTGCTTTATTACTGCTACCGGCACCCATACTAGTAATGATCCCAAAGTCTTTGTGGTGGTAAATGTCCATACCGTGTTCGCCAACATCAGAACGTCTACAGCTTATCATCGCATGAAAGTCGGTTGTGTCATCTAAACGAAACCAAAGGTTTACAGAGAGAGTGTTTGGTCGCATGGAGGTTGATTTGCCGAGATCAATATAATCGCCATCGCCATCGAAATAATATGCTTCATCGTCGTTCCCAAATCTGTCTTTAGTTAGAGTAGCCCCAAAAACGGTGCCGTCGTTTTCGTTTACCGTTTGATCAGTTGCATCACCAGAGAATGTCCAGTGTCCAATTCGACCGGTGGTGTCAATATCAGCTTTAACAGGTATTGTAGCCATCGCAATTAAAAGGGTTAATGTGGTTTGTTGCAATCTATTCATAGGTTCATTTTTCGTACAGTTACATTTTTTGAGTAGAGATTCAAGTGCTAACGAAAATACCTAAAATCGTGACCGGCGTCTAATTGAACTAAAAATTCATACATCAGCTTGATGCATGCTTCGACATCACTTAGGTCTACCATTTCTACCGTAGTATGCATGTATTTCAATGGAAGGGAGATCAATGCAGAAGCAACTCCTATATCGCTATATGCAAATGCATCGGTGTCTGTGCCTGTGAATCTACTCGCAGCCATACGTTGGAATGGTATCTTTTTCTTTTCTGCTACATCAATTACCATATTAAGCAGATTGTTTTGAACTGCAGGTCCGGTTGTTACGCATGGGCCTCCACCACACTTTGTGTCGCCTTGCTCTTTTTTGTTGTACATAGGACTATGCGTATCATGACACACATCGGTTACTATGGCAACATTCGGTTTGATACTTCGAGAAATCATCTCTGCTCCTCGCAATCCGATTTCTTCCTGAACCGCATTAACCACATATAACGTATATGGGAGTTCCTTCTTCTTCTCATGGAGCAACCTGGCTACTTCGGCGATCATGAAGCCACCCGCTCTGTTGTCTAATGCTCGGCCAACCAAGTACTTGTCATTCAGTTCCATAGCATCTGCATCAAACGTCACAACGGTTCCAACATGAATGCCCATTTCTTCTACTTCGTCTTTGCTGGACGCCCCAACATCAATGGTTAGATTCTTTAGGGAAGGTTGTGGCTCTTTTGCGCGATCGCGCACGTGAATCGCCGGCCAACCAAAAATCCCATCGACCTTACCTTTTTTCGTGTGCAGCTTTACACGCATGCTTGGAGCAATCTGATGATCGCTTCCTCCGTTACGGATTACATAGATGTATCCGTTATCGTCTATGTAGTTCACAAACCACGCAATCTCATCCGCATGGGCCTCAATAACCACCTTATAATCCTTGCCCGGGTTAATAATTCCAACGGTAGTGCCATAAACATCAACTTCATATTCGTCGATGTACGGCTTGAGGTATTCCAACCACATTTTCTGTCCCGGTGTTTCAAAACCGGTTGGTGAATTATTATTTAAGTATTCTTTGAAAAATTTCTTGCTCGCTTTTTTCATTTCGTCTTTCGTTGATGCACAAATCTATTCTATCCAACTGAGTTGACAGAACATTCTCAGATGATTTTAATCGTTCTGCGGACCAAACATCCAAAACGGTGTACCATCCATTACTTTTTTAGATTCAGTTTCCATAAATCCAGCAGAAACTTCGGGTGGGTCCCCAAAGAATGGTTTGAACTTTTCTAACTCATCATCCTGGAGAATTCCCCATTTTGTATAGCCTCCCATGAAAGGGGAGTGCAAAGCAAAAACCACACGACTAATCTTGTATTCTCGAATCATAAAGGAACACATCGGACAAGGTTCACAGCTCGTATAAAGCGTACAACCCGTAAGATCGGATGTGCCTAGTTTTTGATGGGCATTGTGCAACGCTATCACCTCGGCGTGTTCAGACACCTTCGATGCTGCATCATTTAACCCTTCCGCAATAAGTTCATCACCTCGGGCAATTAAACTTCCAAACGGAGCATCACCTTTGTCCAAACTGGCTTGGGCTAAGTCGATACATCGCTGCATAAACTGCTGATCTGTTTCTATGTTGTGTTCACTCATAAGACAAAGAAATAAAAAAGGCAGCGTAAAAGACGCTGCCTTTGAATATCGTAAAGTGGCTGTTTAACTTAACCTACTGATTAATCGCTTGATTCGAAGCGTTCCTTTGTCGCTGATGTAGTACATCACCGGAACAATAACTAATGTCATGAAGGTCGCAAATACCAATCCGTATATAACCGCCCATGCCATCGGTCCCCAGAAATCTGCGTTCTGACCTCCCCAATAAATCTCAGGTGCGAACTCAGTGAGCAGTCCTTTGAAATTGATATTGAATCCAATAGCCAATGGGAACAAACCGAGTACCGTGGTGATTGCTGTAAGCAATACCGGACGAAGTCTGGTTCTACCCGATTCAACAATGGTCTCCACGATTTCATCGTGTTCAAGTTTCGCTTTCTTCGGATCTAATCCTTTAGATGCTCGTTTTCGTTGACGTAGCAGGTTTGTATAATCCACCAATACAATGGCATTGTTCACAACAATTCCTGCAAGAGAAATGATTCCTATGCCACTCATCATAAATGAGAATGTGGTTTGTGTAAGTGAGAATCCAAGGAATACACCAATGGTACTGAATAGAACAGAAAGAAGAATGATAAATGGTCCAGCAATCGAGTTAAACTGTGTAACAATAATCAAGAAGATTAAGAATACAGCAAGCATCATAGCTCCCATGAGGAAATCGATAGATTCACCTTGCTCTTCTTGCTCCCCTGTGAACTTGAATTCATAACCGTCCTTCATCTTGTGGTCTGCAAGAATCTTCTTGTACTCTGCAACCAACAAGTTGGCATTTGCTCCTTCTTCCACCTCAGAGAAAATGTTAATCACACGGTCCATGTCTTTACGTTTCACAGAACCATATGTGGAATTGTACGAAACATTTGCTACCGCACTGATTGGAACCTGACTGATCTGGCCCGTAGCCATATTTCGGAATGTGATACGCGTGTTCATGAGGTTGTTCAAGTTGTAGCGATACTCATCTTTGTGTCGCAACTGAATCTCGTAATCGTCCTCACCTTCTTTGTACTTCGAAATCTCTTTACCCAGCAGTGCTGTACGAATGGTTCCTGCGATTTGCATATTACTCAATCCAAATCGTCTTGCTCGTTCCGGATCAACAGTGATTTCTAAAACCGGTTTACCTAATTCTAAATCGGTCTTGAGCTGGTCAACACCTTTGAGGTCGGCATCTTCCATTTTCTTCTTGATTTTTTCGACCTCTTCAATCAGCGTCAAATAGTCCTCACCACGTACTTCAACATTAATAGGCTTTCCGGTTGGCGGTCCCATGTTGTCCTTGGCGAAAGTGAGCTTTGCTTCTGGGAAGTCTGCACACGCTTCTTTGATTTGCTGCATGATTTCACTTGTTGGAGTTGTACCCTTTATCATGGCTTGTTTTTCGTATTCGATAAACGAAACCGTGATTCTCGCTTTGTGAGGGGATGATCCAGACTGTGGTCCTTCATTTGGGTCCGATGTCTTTTCACCCACCTGTGCCAACACAGCTTCCAAAATTGTATCGTGTGGCTCTACAGTTTTGGAAATTCTTGCTTCAAGCTTCTTGGTGATTTCATTGGTCTTGTCGATATCTGTGCCAAGAGGAGCCTCAATAAATACGTTAACGTAGTTCGGCTGACTATCCGGGAAGAACACCATAGGAGGTGGGTTCACTCCAAAAATCATCAGAGTTGCAATGAACAATACAATCACACCACCCAAGTAGGCTAGTGGTCTGCGACCTTTCAATGCACGCTTAAGGAAGTTTGCATAACTGGTCTCAATCTTGGGCATGATTTTGTCCATAAACCAGTTCCCAACAGGAGTGAGATAATATCTATTGACAATAGAAATGATATCTCCTGCGATGAACAAACCGCCGAGCAATGGTGCACCGGCCAAATAAAGCATAACTCCAACAACGGTGACAATGGCGTTGCGAATCCAGAACTTACTTGCTTCGGATTTCTCTTTGTTACCGATTTTTATGTAGTCTGATGTTAGTACCGGGTTAACCACTAAGGCAACGAATAATGATGAGGAAAGTACAATAACCAATGTTATTGGTAAGTACTTCATAAACTCACCCATCATGTCTTCCCAGAAAATCAATGGGATAAATGCAGCAACAGTTGTTGCCGTAGAAGCGATAATTGCTGTTGCAACCTCACCTGTACCTTCTTTACTCGCCTGGTCTTTGGATTTGCCTCTCTCTGAGAATTGCCGATAGATATTTTCGACAATTACAATCCCGTTATCCACCAGCATACCGAGCGCCAAAATCAATGAGAACAATACCATCATGTTTAGCGTGGTTCCACTAAAGTTCAAGATGGCAATACCCATAACCATGGAAAGCGGTATGGCAATACCCACAAACATGGAGTTACGCACGCCCAAGAAGAATACCAATACGCCAACTACCAGAAGTACGCCCATAATAATGGAGTTCTCCAAGTTGGTAACCATGTTCTTTGTCATCTTACTTTGATCGTTGGTTATCGTAACGTCTAAGTCTTTTGGGAATACATTTTCCTGAGCATCCGCAGTAATCTCCTGAATCTGCTCAGCTGCTCGAATCAAGTTTCCACCACTCTTCTTTTTTACATCAAGAGTCACGACAGGATTTCCGTTTAATCGCGCAAAACTGGTTGGTTCTTTAGGGCCAAATGTTACTTCACCAATGTCTCGCAGGTAAACGATATTTTGGAATTCATTCTTAACAATTACGTTTTCGATGTTTCTCCAGTCTTTGAATTCCCCATCTATCCGAATGTTACGACGGGTGATGTCAGACCCTTCAATACTTTTAATGTCACCACCACTCATGGTGATATTTTCACCGGCAATTGCTTGTTCTACATCATTCAATGAAAGCTCAAGCGCTTCCATTTTTACTCGGTCGATGGAGATTTCTACCTCGTCTTCAGATAAACCACTGATGTCAACGGATGAAATCTCCGAGAGATTCTCAAACTTTTCCTCAAGATATTCCGCATAGTCCTTTAGCTTTTCTTGAGGGTAGTCTCCCGATACGTTCACGTTCATTACCGGGAGTTCCGAGAAATTCAATTCCATCACGCTCGGATCTGCCGGCAGATCATTTGGCAAATCCATCTTTGCACGATCAATCGAGTCTTGTAACTCTTGAAGCGCTTTGTCCCCATCTACGCTCAGTTCCAATTCAGCTACAATTACACTGAAGTCTTGAATGCTCGTGGATTCCAGCTTCTTGATGCCCGTAATCGTATTGATTTCTTTTTCAATCGGACGGGTAACCAGGTTCTCCATATCGATAGGAGAGTTGCCCGGGTATACTGTGTTTACATAAATCGTAGGCATCGATACCTCAGGGAAACTTTCCTTCGGCATCGTGGAGTAACTGCGCAAACCAATGATAAGGATGATGGCAATCATCACATATACACTGATTTTGTTGTTAACTGCCCACGACGACAGTTTAAACTCTTTTATAATCTCTTTCATGCTTGTCGTGATTATTCAGTTGCTGTTTCGGGCTTGATAATCTTTACCTCGTCTCCCGCGATTACACTGTTTACACCTTCAGTAATAAGTATATCGCCCGGTTCTAATCCGGATTTAATGATGGTTTGAGACGGGAACTGTTTCTCAATTTCGATTACGCGGCGCTCAACGATTTTCTTTTCGCCTTTTTCTTGTACCACAAAGACAAAGCTGTTCTCACCAAATCTGCGAACAAGCTTCGTTGGAACGCTAATCGCATCTTCGTCAACAAAGTCGTATGCCGTTATCATTGCAAGAAGATTTGGCTTCATCTGACCAAGGTTTTGAGTTGGTTTGACGTAAACCACAAATGTTCGGTTATTCACATCAATCACGTTGCTGATGGCAACAACCTTTTCTTTGGTTTTAAGGCCAATTGAAGGGTATTCAACTTGCACTTCCTGACCCACCTTAATCTGTCCGATGTACTTCTCAGACACGTTCGCTTTGATCTTGATGTCTTTTAGATTTACGATTCGAGCTACCGGGCCACTGGTCATGCCTCCAACTAATTCTCCCGGATTCGCCATAATGGCGTCCACGGTTCCACTGATAGGAGCTCTTAGCGAGTATTTGCCCAACTGAGTGCGAGCCGTTTGAAGTGATTTCTGCAAATTCTCGTAGCTGTTTTTCGCTTGCAGATATTGCATCTCACTACCTATCTTTTGATTCCACAAACGCTCTTGTTTTTTGTAGTTGGTCTCAGCCAGAGTCAATGCGTTTTCCAATTCACTGATTTGTGCACTTGCAACTGAACCATCAAGGCTGGCAATCAGCTGTCCTTTTGAAACGCGGTGTCCTTCGCGAACGTGAATCTTAACTACGTTGGCAGGTACCTCGGGAGATACCATAACGTTTTGATTGGACTCTACAAGTCCTTGAATCTGGAATGGATTTTTGAACGCTCCTTTTTGAATTTCTTCCACCATAACCGGGAAGGTCTTCGTACGTACGTTGGTGTCTAATTCCTCGATTTCGGCTTTCAACCCAGCAATTACTTTGTTGATAGAATCGAGTGAAGCTTCTGCCTTGGTCAATTCTTCCTTCTTTTTGTCCAGGTCTGACTCAGGGCTTGGTGTGCAGCCTACGAATAAGAAGGCGGCAATGGCAATGATAGATGCGTATTTCATGAATTTCATTTTGTTCTAGTTAGTTAATGGTTGGTTGGCTTGTTCCTAATGCTGTTTCTATATCTATGAATGCGACGATTAGTTCATACAGCGCATTGCTGTAGGCAACATCGGCATCCGTCTTATCTGTCTCGGCTTGAATCAATTCAAATGATGAACCTACGCCTTCATCGAACTTTATTTTTGATGTTTTATAAATCTCGGCCGCAAGCGCTTTGTTCTTTTCTTGATTTTCAAGATTTCGCTTTTTGATTTCGAAGTTTAACCTGGCTTGCTCTACCTGATACATCAACTGATTGCGGGTATTCTGCAACGTATTTTTGTCTTTCGCATATTCAACTTTGGCTTGAGAGATCTTAGCCTTTTTGTAGAATCCATCAAAAATGGGTACAGATAAGTTTATGCCATACCATGTGCCCGGATTCCATGTATTTCCAAGGCCTTTGAATTCTGCAGATTCAGCGAATGTGTTTTGTTGATAGCTGGCATTCAACCGTAAGCTAGGGTAATAGCCAACCTTGTATCGCTTGATGTTTAGACTGTCCAGAACCATTTTTTGTTGTATGATTTTAGTTTCTATTCGGCTATCAACGCTGTAATTATTTGCTTCTATTGATCCGGGAAGTACGAGCTCTTCTGTCAGCTCGATTGGTGTGTTTACGTCCATACCGATGGAAACTTTTAACATGTACATCATAATTTGCTTCTGCACTTGAATATTGTTGATTTGAGTTTCCAAGTTTGATTTGGCAAATTCCAGTCGATCCACATCTAGCTTCTCAACAAAACCGGCATCATACATTGCCTTCGTCTCTTTCAATGTTTTATTCAGATTTTCCAAACTCTCCTGAAGTAAATCTGCGTTCTGACCCGTAATTAGTGCTGCGTAATATGCTTTCTTTACAGTGTTCGAAACTGTGATTTCAGTGTTTTCTTGAACGAGTTCCGACATCTTTACGTATTGCTTGGCTGCCTTGAGTCCAAGAAAATAGGTTCCGTCGAAAAGCAACTGATTCATGTTGGCCATGGCGGTAATGGAGCTTGGTGCACCAAATTGTACCGTTTGTGGCTGACCGGCTTGAAACTTGTCTGGCGTCAAAAGACCTTCTTGAATGAGCACACCATAAACGGCCGGAGAAATAAAATCAGGTAACTGTTGGGCTGCAATCTGTACATTGTGTGTGAAATTACCGGTGGCCGAAATTTGTGGTAGTCCGGTGGCGATGATACTCTTGACTTCTTCCTTGCTGCCTTGAACGTCGAGAGCCGCATTCGTCACATCAGCATTTTGCTGCATGGCCATGCTCAACGCTTTTTCCAGCGATAGTTGTTGCGTTTGTGCTTGTGCCGAAAAGGCAAACACACACAAAACGAAAATGGTAAGTTGTTTCATTAGTTGATTAAAGCTTCTTTGTGTTGGTTGAAATATGATCTACCCTGGTCGCTCATAATAGCGTTGAGGTGATAGTCGAATAATTGTTTGTATACATCTAAGTATTCAATCTTGTCACCTTGAAATTGTTCGGGTTTTGTTACCAGATCAATTAGACTGATGTACAATTTAGCCACGATAGCTACATTCAGTTCTGACCTGTATAGTCCGGTTTTAATACCCAAGTGCAAATTGTCGATGATCTGCTGATAAATGAATTCGTTCTTATGATTTGTGAACATCTTCCAGCACCTCGGATAATACTTTTGAATGTCGTAAAGCGTGCTTGGGTTAAGATGTCTGAATCGACTAATGATGTGTTGAGCGAGATCTAACAACTGTTGAATTGGGTTTGCTGTTTGGTCCATTATCGTACAGCAGGCAGATTCGTCGTTTTTAATGTGGCTTTCGAAAACCTCGGTCACCAATTGGCGTTTGTCTTCAACGTGCTGATAAAGGGTTTTCTTGCTAATACCGACTTCTTGTGCAATATCGTCCATGCTTACGCTTTTAATTCCGTAGCGCATGAACAAGTCTTGTGACTTGCGAACTATTTCTCCTTTTACGTCCATAAATCGGCCGCAAAACTAAGGTGGAAACTTTAAGAGTTTAAAAAGTTTCCAAAGTTTTTTGTCGATTTAACGTCATCGTTTATCGGTGATTTTGTTTCGTAAGCTTCTTGGTGTGGTAGAAGCTTCGCTCCATTAAAATTTTTATGTCTTTTTGATTGGAGAGTTCGATAGCTGGAATTCGAGCAAATCCTTCTAGTTGCTTGCCATTGAGCTCTACACGTGATGTTCTGTAACTGTTTCTACACCAGCGAACATCTTCGTCAGGTAACCTTAAGCACAACTCTCCTTCCGGTGTGAGAAACGACATCATAACCGAACCTATTTGGGTGTAGGGCATTTGGTGCTCAGAGATACTCAGATTGGGGATGGATGTCACCAATTTCACAAACTGAGTTTTCGCTTTTTCGTAATCGGTCACAACCAAAAGTAGTTGATAATTTTCTTATTGCCTGTTTCGCGTTTTCTTTGCCCCTGAAATGAAACCTTACCTCATAGGAATCGCAGGCGGAAGTGCATCCGGCAAGACTACACTAATAAAGCGACTGCAGGACACGTATGCTCCGCATGAAATCTGTGTGATTTCTCAGGATCACTACTACAAACCTCTTTCCGAGCAGCAAACGGACTCTAATGGTGAAGTGAACTTTGATTTACCAAGTGGGATAGATTTCAAGCGGTTGGTGCGCGATGTGCGCAAATTGCAAAAGGGCAATCCCGTGGAAATTGTAGAGTACACGTTTAACAATCCTAATATTTTCCCTAAGCCGATTTTGTTCAAACCTGCGCCAATCATTGTTGTAGAGGGTTTGTTCATTTACACCGATTCAAAATTGGACGAATTATTTGACCTCAAGTTGTACATCGAAGCGAGCTTGGATGTTATGCTAAAACGTCGGATGAGACGTGATGCGGTAGAGCGTGGAATGACAAAAGAGCAGATCGAATACCAGTGGAACGAACACGTATTGCCTGCATATCGTGATTACTTGCTTCCATACAAGGAAAATGTAGATCTAATCATTGTAAACAATACGCATTTTGAGAATAGTTTTCGCGTGCTTTTAAACCACTTATCGAGTGTATTGTCGTCTTAGGCTGATTGCCACTGAAATACGGTGTTTTGACGCTTTTCGGGAATAAAAAAAACAGTTACTTTTGCGGACTTCCGAAAAACAGGGAGAGACAGAACCCATTTTATTGAAATAAGAGAATGAAGAACAAAGGATTTGTACAGTTTTTGGTGATTTTGCTGGCGGTGGTTTCCCTTTATCAACTGTCTTTCACATTGGTAACAAACAATGTGGAGAAAGGTGTTAAAGAAGAGGTAATTGCAAAAGTTGGCTCTGAAGATGCGCCGAGTTACGCCAAAGAATACAAAAGACACATTGATTCCATTCAGAATGAAGCGGTATATCCGGTATTTGGTTATACCTACCAAGAATGTAAGAAGCGCGAGATCAACCTTGGTCTTGACTTGCAAGGTGGAATGAACGTAACGCTGGAGATTTCTACTCCAGACATGGTAAGAGGATTAGCAGGTGAAGATAAAGACCCTCAGTTCAATGAGGCGATGAAGCGTGCAGAATTGGTTTACAAAGGTCAAGGGAGCTTTGTAGATTACTTCAAGAAGGAATATGAGGCAATCAATCCGGAAAAAGGGTTGGCCCGTATATTCTACACAAAAAATAGAAAAGCGGATCTTCCAAATCAGTACAATTCAACCAATGACGATATCTATGCGTGGTTGAAGAAAGAAGAAAAAGCGAAAGTAGGAGAGACTTACAAAGTAATTCGAACTCGTATTGATCAGTTTAACGTAACTCAGCCAAACGTACAGCGACTTGACAACGGTCGCATATTAGTTGAGCTTCCGGGTGTTGATGATGCAGACCGTGTTATCAACTTACTTCAATCTTCTGCTCAACTTGAGTTCTGGGAAGTATACAACAACGATCAGGTATACAAGTTCTTTGAAGAGGCACGTACGATTGTTTCTGAAGAGCTACGAATAGATGAACCTGCTGCTGATTCGACCGAAGAAGCATCACTCGACGTAGAAACATTGGACGAAATCGGAGATTCTGCTGAACAAGGTTTTGATACCGAAGGACTACAAACGTTGGAAACAGCCGAGGACACGAACGCAACTGAAGAAATTGCTGGAGACACAGCAACCAATGATACAACGGATAACAAGCAGCTTACTGAGGCAGAGCAAAAAGTTGAGTATCCATTTATGTCGCGTATGGCATTGCCACGTGATAATGAAGGAAACGTAACCATCCGAAACTTTGTTGGATTTGTTCACGAGTCGGAAATAGACTTCTTCAACAAGTACCTGAGTGACACAAGTACACATGAAGTAAAATCTGTTTTCCCAGATAACTTGGTCTTCAAGTGGAGCTTTGATAAAACTGAAGATGGATTCTATACGCTTTACGCAATGCGTGGAAGCGGAAGAAATGACGGTCCGGCATTAGATGGAGATGTAATCGACAACGCTCGACCAACATTGAACCCGAATGGGTCTTACGAGGTAAACATGATTATGAATCGTGTTGCAGCGAAAGAATGGGCAATCATTACTGAAAACGCGTCTTCTAAAGCGCCTAAAGAGGCTGTAGCAATCGTTCTTGACGGACGTGTATATAGTGCACCTACTGTACAAGGCAAGATTCCTAATGGTAGTTCAAGTATCTCAGGAAACTTCGAAATGGAAGATGCAGAGGATTTAGCCAACATCCTTAAAGCAGGTCGTTTATCTGTTCCTGCTCGTGTTGCTTCTCAAACTGTAGTTGGACCAACACTCGGACAGGCTGCGATTAACGCAGGTTTGATTTCGCTGGCCGTTGGATTCATCGCAGTAATATTGTTTATGATGTTCTACTACGGTAGAGCCGGTATATACGCCGTTATTGCGTTGCTTGCCAACTTGTTCTTCATCTTAGGAGTACTTTCAGGTTATGGTGCAGCACTTACTTTACCTGGTATGGCCGGTCTGGTACTCACCATTGGTATGGCTGTAGATGCAAACGTGCTGATTTTTGAGCGTGTTAAAGAGGAGCTAACGTCTGGCAAAGGATTTAAGCTGGCGGTAAGACAAGGTTATAAAGCTGCGTTGTCATCTATTGTGGATGCGAACGTGACAACGCTCATTGCAGCAATTATTCTGATGGTATTGGGTAAAGGACCGGTTGCCGGTTTCGGTATTATCCTTTTAATTGGTATTCTTTCTTCGTTGTTCACGTCAATTTTGTTGACGCGTCTATTCGTTGAAAACGACATCAAACAAGGTCGTGAAATTCCATTCACTACCGGAATGAGCAAGAATCTACTTTCTAAGTTTAGCTATAACTTCATCGGTAACCGTAAGAAGTTCTACATCGTAAGTGGTGTAATCATTTTAGCTGGTTTAGCATCGATGCTAACCAATGGTGTTAACCTTGGTGTTGACTTCAAAGGTGGTTGGTCATATGTAATAAACGTGGATAATGCGGAGGGCACTGAGTCTATCAAAGAAGAACTCACTAAAGCGCTTCAAGACAACGTGGAAGTTAAGACCTACGGAGAGCAAGGGGATTACCAAGTTACAACTACCGTTCTTATCGATAGTAAAGATAGTTTGGCTCACGTCACTGTGAAAGACACTATCATTGGAGGACTAGCGAAGTTTGGTGTAACGGAAGATGATATTCTGTCGGAGTCCAAAGTAGGTCCAACAATCGCAGAAGACATTAAGACAGATTCTACCTTGGCAATTATTCTTGCCCTAATAGGTATGTTCATCTACATCGTTTCGCGATTCAGAAAGTGGGGTTATGGTCTAGGCGCAACTGTTGCTCTATTCCACGACGTACTCATCGTATTCTCAATCTACTCAATCATGCCAATGATTGTTGACTTCCAGTTGAGTGTGGATCAAGCGTTCATAGCAGCCATCTTAACGGTAGTTGGTTATTCGATTAACGATACAGTGGTTGTATTCGACCGTGTACGTGAATTCCTGGGACTACACAAATACGAATCAAACACCGCGGGTGTAATCAACGATGCGATTAATCAAACGTTGAGTAGAACATTAGTTACGTCACTGACTACGTTATTGGTAGTCTTGATTTTGTTCTTGTTTGGAGGAGAAGGACTGAAAGGATTTACATTCGCTCTACTAGTTGGTGTGGCGGTTGGAACATATTCTTCAATCTGTATTGCAACTCCAATCGTAGTTGACTTCACAAAAAAGAAGAATCAATAAGGATTTAACCATTCGAAAAAAGGCGCTCAACTAATGAGCGCCTTTTTTATTTTACTGGATTTTGTTGGAATGTGGATTAGATGGGGTGTTGATAACCACCTCACTTTAAGGTAAACACGGTGTTATAACATGCGATGTTGTGCTTTTGTCTTTAGCGAGATATTCTATCCATTTTAAACCGAATTTAAGGCGATACATCGACCGGATGTTACGAAAATGTAATCAATAAAAAACCCGCTCAAAAGAGCGGGTTTTACATTAAATCAAATGCGACTTGATTAGAATGTATTGATCTTAATTCGCTTAGAAATTTCTTCTACATCACTCTTGAATTTTCTATCGGTGTCCATAAGGTCACTTACGGTCTGACAAGCGTGAATTACAGTTGAGTGATCTCGACCACCGAAGTGCATTCCAATTTTCTTGAGAGGCGCTTTGGTAAGTTGTTTCGCGAAATACATCGAAATCTGACGTGCCTGTACAATTTCTCTTTTTCGAGTTTTCGATTTGAGTTGATCAATTGACAGTGAGTAGAAATCGGAAACCAATTTCTGGATGTATTCGATAGAAATTTCGCGTGAAGCGTTCTTGACAAAGTTCTTCACCATTTTCTTGGCAAGGTCTAAGTCGATGTCCTTGCGATTCAATGATGCCTGAGCCAATAATGAAATCAATGCACCTTCAAGTTCTCGTATGTTCGAGTCGATATTGTGCGCTACGTATTCAACAACTTCGGCATTAAGTTTAATACCGTCTTGATACATCTTGTGTTCAAGAATAGCGATACGTGTTTCCAAATCCGGTACCTGCAAATCAGCAGATAGTCCCCACTTGAATCGAGACAACAGACGCTCATCCACGTCTTTTAAATCACGAGGAGCGCGATCAGACGTAAGAATTATCTGCTTGCCATTTTGGTGCAAGTGGTTGAAAATCTGGAAGAAAATTTCTTGAGTTTTTTCCTTCTTGGCGAAGAATTGTACGTCGTCTACAATTAGTACATCCAGTAACTGATAGAAGTTAAGGAAGTCGTTATTGTTCCCGTTCTTACACGAGTCTACGTATTGGTTAACAAACTTCTCTGAGGATACAAACAGTACAGATTTGTTCGGAGATACTTCTTTAATTCGGTTGCCAATGGCATGTACTAAGTGAGTCTTCCCCAGCCCTACTGAACTGAATATCATTAATGGGTTAAATGCAGTGCCTCCTGGTTTGTTGGCTACGGCGAAACCCGCAGATCTTGCAAGACGATTGCAGTCTCCCTCGATAAAGTTGTCAAAGGTGTAGTTTGGATTAAGTTGGCTGTCTATGTTTATTTTCTTCAACCCAGGAATAATAAACGGGTTGTGGATGTTGGCGTTTACATTTAAAGGAATGCCTACCTCATTCTTGTTATTGTAGCCAGCATTCTTCGTTGGCATGTTAATAGTATACGCATGAGGGTTGCGAGCGCTTGAGCTGCTGTTGTCTACTATAATACTGTATTCCAGTTTCGATCCAGCTCCCAACTCACGATCCAATGCCTTCTTTAAGAGCGTTACATAATGCTCTTCAAGCCACTCGTAGAAAAACTGACTGGGAACCTGGATGGTAAGAACCTTGTCTTCCACTTTCAAGGGTTTGATTGGTTCAAACCACGTCTTGAAACTCTGTGGGTTAACGTTGTCCTTTATTAAGGACAAACAGTTCTTCCATACCTTTTCGTGTTCTACAGTCATATAAGTTTTTAGTTATAAGTCAGTTAACGATTTGGCGGTATTGTCGCGACACCTATTCCTACAAATCGTGGGTAAAATTGTCTAAAAAAAATTGAGAAAAAAAATGTTTGAGTGCTTGTGTTTTAAGAAATTTTTAACAAGCAGGACGAGTTATTTTGAGCGCTCATAATGCTATCTCGTTCATAATCAATTTTTCCCAAATTTATCCCCGCCCAACCTGTTTGTAAGATGTTAACAACTTGCCCTTGATTGTTGATAACCTCTTTGGGGCGGTCTAAAAACGTGTGTGTATGCCCTCCGAGTATTAAGTCGATGTGCTTCGAATGTTTCGCTAACGTTATGTCATCAACCTTATCGCTTTGATACTCAAAGCCTAAATGCGATAAACATATAACCAAATCGCATTTTTTCTTCGTTTTAAGCTCTTCCGCAACTTGATTCGCACGTGCAATTGGATCATTATACTGAATGTCTCCATATAGTTTTGGAGCAACCAAGCCTTCTAATTCGATCCCTACGCCCAATACTCCGATTCGCGTACCCCCTTTTTTGAAAATGCGATAGGGTTCTATTTTTCCCTCTAGTTCCGTTCCATCGAAATCATAGTTGCAATTGATAAATGGAAAGCTCGCATGCGGCAACTGTTTTAATAATCCATCTACACCTGCATCGAAATCATGGTTTCCTAAAGTCGCTGCATCATATTGCATGGCCGACATGAGTTTAAACTCCAGTTCACCTCCGTAAAAATTAAAATATGGAGTTCCCTGAAAAATATCACCCGAATCCAAAAGCAAATTGTGCTTGTTCTTTTCGCGGATGGTCTTAATCAGTGCAGCTCGTTTAGAAGCGCCCCCTAATCCTTCGTACTTGCCACCATCTAGTGGGAAAGGATCAACTCGGCTATGCCAATCATTAGTGAACATTACAGTTAATCGAGACCGGTTTTGACCAACAGAGATAAGAGGACTCGTAGTTAGTGCCAATCCAATACCGGCTTTTACACTTGATGATATAAACTCTTTCCTGTTCATTTTACTTTCATCGGTGGATTCATTTCAATCCTTCCTTCCACTTGTCCTTTTAAGGGGAGTGATTCGCTCGTTGTATTTTTAATGCGCTC